>JBPOFV010000017.1:0-13535 GCA_051252335.1 Marinicella sp.
AAATTAATCTCAGTAGGTTCAATCGATAAGGTGTGATATTAAACTAGATTTTGATCAATCATGATATGCCAAGGTCATACTTTTTCTTGATAAAGAATGATTCCGATACTATTTGATTCAGCTTTTATTCAGTGTTTACCCTATAGTATAGTGATTAAATGAAAAACAGTGCAGCTAACATGAAAATAATCATTCCATTTTTTACCCTATTTTTAGCCTCTTGTAGCGTCCATAACCACCGTTATGATGCAGAACAAGACGCCTATTATCAAAGTGATTATTATGCTTATGATAACTATGATCCTTATTATGGATATGGCTCATCTGAGTATTCATCAGGTGGCGATGGCGTTTATTACAACAATTACAATTACTACCCAGATCGCTGGGGTGTCAATTACAGTAACGTCTACTACAGTCCTTACCGTTACCCCAGAGTAGGATTTTATTATTCTTCAGCTTACCAATGTGGTTATTCTTACTGGTCTAGTTATTGTTCACCAGGTATTTGGCCTGCTTATTATTATGGGGCCAATTTTTATGCGAGCAGTTGGTGGCCTTCACTGGGTTTTGGAATTAGTTACAGTAATTATTACTACGATGATTACTGGTGGTATAACCACTGGAGACAACGAAATTATAATCATCACAGACCTGCTCGACATGGCTACAACACAGCCAGAAATGAACTGAGTAGACTCAACAATGGAAGGTATAACTCCAGATACAAAGGCAATACACCCTCAAGATATAACCGCAACAACAATAATTCGGGGACAGTATACCGCGGCAGAAGCAGAACAAACTCTGTTAATAGATCGAGTAACCAATCATCAAATCGTACCTCGAGTACTCGAAACAGTCCGGTCAGATCGACTCAAACCAGACAAAGAAGCCGGCAAGAAGCCAGCGCTCAAAATCCAGTGTCTAACAACGCGGCTAGAAATGAGTTGAACCGATACAGTTCAAACAGCAACTTGCAGCAAAGAGTGCGTGAAAGCCAAATTCAAAACTCAAGCCAAAATGTGCAGTCGCAACCGAATCACACAAGGAATACACGACAGCAAAACCCTGCATTGGTTGCTAGCCAGCTACAAAATCGCAACAGCAGGCAAAAACCCATTCAACAAAATAATCGTGTTCAAGTTAAGCCCATGAACAGCCAGTCCCCTGTTTACTACAGCAACACCAGGCCTGCGACTAACAGGCAGCAAGCCAATCAAAGTAGCAGTCAACAACAACGAATTAACCGGGGCCAAAATCAAGTCAGGGTGCAACAAAATAGACACGTGCAAAACAGCAGAACCACAACGCAATCTAAACCCAAACAAACAACAAAACCCCAGCGCACATCGCGCAGTAAAGAGCGCAGCAATAGCAACTCTAACAAAAGCAATAAAACTTCAAACAACCGCCAATCTACCCGTTCTAACAATCGCAGTCGACAACGGTAAGGCAAGTCATTAATATATCAAGTAGCCAAAAATACCCAGCAATGCTGGGTATTTTTGTTTGCGCATGCTTATGGGGCCAGCACAAAACCTTGGATTGTTGTAGAATGACAGCGTTTTTAATCGGTACAGGAAACAAAACATGAAAAAATTAATTACTTTGTGTTTGATGTTGTCATTAATGGCATGTCAACACAATACCATGAAAAAAGCTGATTCTGCAGCCGTTACCGTTGCAGATGCGCAAGCTTTTTTAGATAAAGTTGAAAAGACTTATATTGAAGAAGGTGAGTACGCAGCCAGAGTGGCGTGGGTACAAGCAAACTTCATCACTGAAGACACTGTGTGGTTAGGTGCAAAAAGTATTGAAAAAACCGGTGCATTATCAGTTAAATTTGCCAATGAAGCGAAACAGTTTGATACCTTGGATTTGTCAGATGACATGCGCAGACGATTAGACATAATCAAAGGTAGCTTGACCTTAGCTGCGCCGGATGATGCTGAAAAAAATGCAGAAATGTCAAAAATTGTGGCCGGGTTAGATGCCACATATGGTGCAGGTAAATACTGTGTTGAAGACAAATGCAAAACTTTAGGAGAACTGTCTAAAACCATTGCTGAATCTAGAGATAACGATGAATTACTGGAAGCTTGGCAAGGATGGCGGACCATTTCGCCACCCATGCGCGGTGAATACCAACGCATGGTCGAGTTAGCTAACGAAGGTGCACGAGAATTAGGCTATGAAGACACAGGTGCTATGTGGCGTGCCGGTTACGATATGCCAGCCAGCGAATTTCCAGTTGAATTGGACCGACTTTGGTCACAAGTAAAACCCTTATATGATTCACTCCAATGTCATGTTCGGACAAAATTAACTGAACATCATGGTGATGACATCATGGGTGATGATGGCATGATCCCAGCACACCTTTTAGGTAATATGTGGGCGCAAGATTGGTCTGGTGTATATGATTTGGTTAAACCGGATGATGCTGGATCTACCATTGATGTGACTGCATTGTTAGAAAAACACGACTACGACGCCAAAAAAATGACCAAAACTGCCGAAGGGTTTTTTACCTCTTTGGGCTTACCTCCCTTACCTGAAACTTTCTGGACCCGTTCCTTGTTTACCAAACCACAAGATCGCGATGTGGTTTGTCATGCCAGTGCATGGAATATTGACAATGTAGATGACATCAGAATGAAAATGTGTATCAAAGAAGATTATGAAGACTTTGTCACCATTCATCATGAGTTGGGACATAACTTCTATCAACGTGCATATAACGATAAAAGCATTTTATACAGAACAGGTGCTAACGATGGTTTTCATGAAGCCATTGGTGATACAGTTGCTTTATCAATAACACCACAATACTTTAAAGATATTGGCTTAATTGATGAAGTACCTGAATCATCTAATGATCTAGGTATGTTGATGAAAAAAGCATTAGAAAAAATTGCTTTTGTACCTTTTGGCTTAATGGTCGATCAATGGCGTTGGAAAGTATTCAACGGTGAAATTTCTCCTGAACAATACAATGCAGGCTGGTGGAACTTGAGAAACCAATACCAAGGAGTAAAATCTCCTGTAGAAAGAACTGAAGAGCACTTTGACCCAGGTGCAAAGTATCACATTCCTGGAAACACACCTTATACTCGATATTTCTTGGCCCACATTTTGCAATTTCAATTTCATCGTGAGCTGTGTAAAGCAGGTGGTTATGAAGGTGATTTACACCGCTGCTCAATTTATAACAACAAAGCTGCGGGTGAAAAATTGATCAAAGTTTTAGAAATGGGTGCTGAAAGACCTTGGCAAGATGCCATGGAAGTATTGGCCAATTCTCGCGACATGGATGCCACCGCTGTGGTCGATTATTTTGCCCCTTTAAAAACATGGTTAGACGATCAAAATGAAGGACGTCAGTGTGGCTGGTAATTTCAAAATGAAATAATCAGCTTAGAAAATCAAGCGAAGCTAAAAGACCGGCAAGACTCCGGTCTTTTTTTATACTTGAATTCTGCAATTATAAACAATGGTTACATGAAGGTTTATGGCATAGAAATTCAAGCAGGTTCTTGCTACCCTAACAGCTCATTTAAATCAAATTAAGGAGAAATACCATGAGTGTAGCCAGAGTAACCGAGGTCATCGCAGGGTCTAAGAAGAGTTTTGAGAAAGCCGTTCAAAACGGTATTGAACGTGCCAGTAAAACACTAAAAAATGTTTCAGGAGCTTGGGTTGAAAGCCAAAAAGTGGTGGTTGAAGATGGTAAAATAATTGAATATCGAGTGGCCATGAAAGTAACTTTCGTACTAGAAGATTAATTTAATCATTACTTGAAGACTTAAAACCAGCCGCCTAGGCTGGTTTTTTTTTGCTTGAATAATTCCTAAAATCGAATATCCACTTGAGAAAATAAGTACCTGATGGTTAAATGGAGCATCAAAAAACAAGTCAATAATGCACAACGGGAATTGAATACTTATGACAAGCAATCGCAAAAACATCTCAAAAATCGCCTTAATTAAAAAACCACTTTCTTTGGCCATTGCCTTGGCTTTGCCATCAGCTCATGCGGCCACTTTTAACGTTACAGAGACCAATGATGATGGCACCGGATTAACTGTCAACAGCCTCAGTTGGGCCATTTTACAAGCCAATACCACCGTCGGTGATGATGTCATTGAGTTAAACACGGATGTCACCATCACAGGCGTGATGAAAAGATTGATTGATTCAAACACCACATTACAAAGTGATGCCACTCGCAGAACCATAGATGGCAACAATCAATTTAGACCGTTATTCATCAAATCTGGACAAGTAACCATTCAAGATTTGGATATAAATAACGGGTTAGCAGAAGGTGGTAGCTCAACAAATGGTGGAAGAGGCGCAGGATTGGGCGGAGGTCTTTTTGTGTATGATGGCGATATCTTGATTAATAATGTACAAATTACTAACACTGTGGCAATTGGTGGCGGTGGTATTATAGCTACCGGTGGTGGAGGTGGTATGTTTGGGAATGGAAATCGCAGCGGTGGAGGATTGTTCGAATCTGCAACATTAGATGCAGGTGCCTATGGCGGTTATGGTAATTATCAAAATGAAGACCCTTCATTCGCACAAGGTGGTGAATTCATTGGCTTTTCTCAATTTGATGATGGGGGTGATGGCGGATTTGGCGCGGGTGCAGGGTATGGTTATTATGGACAAGGAGGCAATGGCGGATTTGGCGGCGGTGGTGGTTTCGGCTATTATTACAACGGTGGAAACGGCGGATTTGGCGCGGGTAGCGGAAGCTCATTTTATGGTATTGCGGGTGAAGTTGGATTTGCTGCAAACAATAGAAATGCTGCTGGTTTAGGCGGCGGATTATTTGTTCGTTCAGGCAATCTTGAACTAATCGATGTAACCATCGAAAACTCAACTGCCAACAGTACAGGTGTTGCCCCAAATACCTCTGAAGGGTATGGCGGTGCTATTTTCGTTTTGCACACTACGACTAATAGCAACGGGAACAATCAAGGAATGCCTTTGAGCTTACCGGTAGTCAGTGGATGCGGAGTTGTATTCAATAACAATGTGGCTGATACCGATCCTGATGAAGCCAATAACAACGACGACATATTTGATTTAGCAGATTTAATCACACCGATAAACGGATTATCGATTTCTGAACCTTGTGGTCCTCCGGATCATGACATACAAATCGCTGGCAATGGCCTAGAAATAATCGATGGCGACGTGACACCAGACATCAACGATGGTACGGATATGGGTGCAACAGCGGTCACTCATTCCAGCGTGTCACAAACATTCAGTATCAGCAATCAAGGGAACACCACTTTACAGTTAACTGCTGATCCTATAGTCAGCTTGGTCAACAATAACAACAACCAATTCAGCATTACTCAACAACCGGCATCCGCCAGTATTTCAGGGGGACATTCTGTCGACTTTACCCTTACCTTCGCACCAGACAATCTAGGTTCAGATACCGTAACAGTAGTGATCGAAAGTGATGACCCAGATGAAAATCCTTATGATTTCGTTGTCCAAGCCGAAGGGATCGTGGGTGATCCTGAAATTGAAATCTTGGGCAACAGCCTTGAAATCATTGATGGTGACATGACACCATCCAGTGATGATTTCACTGATTTTGGGTTCGCAACTATTGGCAGCTCAACCGTTACCAGACAATTTGAAGTAGCCAATACGGGTACTGCTGACTTAACCCTTTCAGGCCTACCTTTGGTGGAACTACAAAACAACAGTGGTCAATTTGCTGTCAGCAGTTTACCAGCGGATACCAACATTGTGCCAACGACATCGACCACCTTTGAAGTCACCTTCACACCAGCCAATGAAGGGATTGATACGGTGACAGTAGTTATTGCTAACTCAGATGCCGATGAAAACCCTTATGAATTTGTACTGCAAGCAGAAGCTTTAGTCATACCACCGGAAATTATGGTTTTAAGCAACTCCAGCTTTACCGAGATCAGTGATGGTGATGTTACTCCAAACCCCAGCGACGATACAGATTTTGGGATGGCTCAAATTTCAGCTCAAAGCATCACAAATACATACAGAATAGTCAATGATGGCGATGGAGCAATGGTTCTTGGTGGTAATCCGGTGATTGAATTACAAAATAACGGCGGGCAGTTTAGTGTAACGACTCAACCTCAACAAACCGTGCTTTTTCCTGGTGAGTTTGTGCTGTTTGACGTCACCTTTACACCCGTTAACATAGGCATGGATACCGCCACAGTGGTGATCCAAAATAATGACCCTGATGAAGCACCTTATGATTTCGTGATTGCCGCAGAGGGCATTGCCCAAGCACCCATATTACAAGTGTTAGGCAACTCAAATGTCATAGAATCAGGTGATGAATCTCCAGAAATATTTGACAACACCTACTTTGGTTACACCCCTGTCAGCAATGGTTTAGTCATCAAAGTTTTTGAAATTAAAAACATCGGTTTTGCACCATTGGAACTTTCTGATGTACAACTGTTTCAGTTTGATGGTGCCATGAACATCACACATAACATTGCAAACACATCACTAAATAATGAAGAATCAACTTTCGCGGTTGTTGCCTTTGATCCCGCAGTAGCCGGGTTCAATAATTTTGCCGCATTTGAAGTTTATGACAACAATTTCAATCTCTTGCATTATCACCAAATCCTGGGTTATGGCCAGCCTTCATTGATGATTAACTCGAACAATAATTATTTACAGGAAGGTGAAACAGCCAGCTTTACAGTGACTACTGATGTTGATCCTGTAGAATCACACAGCTTCAATTGGCAGGTCTCAGGTCAAGTGACTGGTGCTGATTTCATCGGTGGTTTACCCAGTGGATCTGGCGGTGTATCAACAGGTTCAGCCTCTTTTCCAATAGAGTTCACATCTGTGCAAGATGGCATCACAGAAGGCCCCGAAATATTCAGCGTCCAATTGAGTACCAGTGACCCGAGATTGAACATAGGCTTCCCATCCATTTCAGGTGGTGTCCTAGATGATGATTTGATTTTCTTCGATGGATTTGATGGAGTTGACGTGAATCAAGTACTGGCTGCTATGGCCAAAACATCGTTCGATATGACAATTTTACCCACTTGTGACATACAAGCCTGTAATTTCCTTAATCGATCCATGTCTTTTGCCATTGATGATGAAAATAAAGCATTAACAGCATTGGCTTGGTTCGAAGAAACACTGGCACTGATGCAGCCACAAGAAGACTGGGATGCTGACGGCCTACCCAATCATCATGATTTAAACCCGTTTGGTTTAAGCTATAATCTGCTGATTAAATTAGCTATTAGCCAATGAGTCAATGACTTTAAAATTAGAAAAATCTATCATTTATGTGGCTGGCTTGCCCCGTTCAGGCTCAACTTTGATGTGCCAGTTATTGGCACAACATCCTGACATTTATAGCACTGGTCACTCTTCACCCTTGTCAAACACGTTAAAAAAGATTCGAGGTGGTTTGACCGAAGATTCCTTTATGTTGGCCCAAATGGATGTGGATTTTGACTTGGCTTATCAGCGCATCCAAAATGCCATGCGTGGCTTTATCAACGGCTGGTTTGCTGAAACAGATATCCAAATTGTGGTGGATAAGAATCGAGGCTGGTTGTCAGACTTGTCTTTATTAAAGACGGTTGATCCCAATTTTAAAATGATTGTTTGTGTTAGGAGCCCCGATCAAATTCTGGGTTCCATTGAATCCAGACATCAAAAAACCCCACTGTTGGATTTTCCAGATGGTTTAGCTAATCTGTCACCCTATGAACGGGCTGATAAATTATTTGCTCCCAAGGGTGTGGTTGGAGGCCCCTTAAAGCTGATTCATGATTTACAGGACATTGATACTGAAATTCAGCAAAGACTTTACTATGTTTTGTTTGAAGACATGTTGCTCAGACCGATTGAAGTCATGACTGAAATTTATCAATGGGCCGGAGTTAATGAGTTCAGGTTCAACCCGCAAAATTTAACTGTAAAAGACCATGAAAGTGACAGCCATTATCGCTTTAAATACCCACACAAAACTTATTCCAAATTGAAGCCGCCCAGCTCCCATCAAATCCCAAACCGAATTCAACAGGAAATCAAAACTAAATATGCCTGGTTTTATGAATTGTTCTACCCAGGCCAAGCATTGAAAGACGCATAAATGAATGTGCAAATTCACTGGCTTGCACCAATTGGTTGAATTATTTGTATCAAGTAGGGTCAAATGATCATGCAGAAAAAAACATCATTATTCTTGTTATTAAGTTTTAGTTTTCAACTTGATGCCAATGACTTGGTTGAAGCGGCCAATGAGCGCCTAAAACATATTGTTATTTATGATGGCTCTTACCAATCAATCCCATACCCAATGGGAGATGTGGATAAAAACAAAGGTGTGTGCACCGACGTCATCATTCGTTCATACAGAACCCTTGGTACCGATTTACAACAATTGGTGCATGAAGACATGAGAGCACACTTTGATCAATATCCAACCACATGGGGACTGAGCAAAACAGACACCAATATCGATCATCGGCGCGTCCCCAATTTAGAAGTATTCTTCGCACGTCATGGACAGCAATTACCCATTTCACAAAAACCTGAAGACTATAACCCTGGTGATTTGGTAACTTGGCGCTTAACCGGCTCAGGATTACCACATATTGGTATTGTCAGTGATCAGAAAGCCGAATCTGGTAATTACAAAATCATCCACAACATAGGCTTGGGACCGCAAATCAATGACATGTTATTCAAACATAAAATTTATGGCCACTTCCGATATTTGGCAGAATAAATGAGTTTATTGTGCCAAATCTAAAATAATTGTCCTATTTGTAAAAGTCCATTTCTTGCTGAATAAGTTATAATCAGCTCACTTTTTAAATCAAGCTTATATTGTGTAGTAAGCACTGATTAAAGTTTTTGTTTTATCAACTACTAATTTATTAGTTTTTCAAGGAATATCAATGAAAAAAATTATACCTGTCATATTTATACTGCTGATCACGGCTGCCGGTTTATCCATAGCAAGACCAACACCAAGAGATCCTGGACTGGATCGCCCTGCACATAACTGCTTGCACAATGATCATGTTTATACAACCATACCTGTTCGTGCTGGTGGTGTGTGTCCTGCACCTCCAATATACTTGGACCAAAATGGTAAACATTTACCAATCCCAACAGATCAAACCAACAAACACACTCCAGAAGATTGTATTATTTCAATTACAACCTTTGTCGGACCTAACGAACAATAATTTACCGTTAAATTGATACATTGATAACATCATGTTATCAATGTATCTCTATCTCATTAAGATTCAACAGCTTCAACTTTTTTCTGGTATTTAACCCTGATATACTAGTGCGCCTTACCCTCTGAGTGTACGCTTAAATTGTTGATGATTTCTTTTATTTACAAGAAACAATTGGTTTTTTTCACTGTATGGCTGCTAATTTTCAGTTCAGTTTCAAATTCCTCAATACGATTTAATAACCTTGCTCAACTTGATTCTGAATTCACTTTACAAGTCATCAGAGACATGGCAGAAGATGGTGATGGGAATATTTGGTTGGGCACTGGCTTTGAGGGATTGTATCGTTTTGATGGACATCAGGTTACTTATCACCCACTTTTTAATAATGGCCAAACTGAATCTATCAAAGCCATTCATAAAGATGAATCTGGAAGAGTATGGATAGGTACTGACAACCATGGTATTTTACAATTAATTGATGGTCAATTGGTGCCACTGATGTCAGATGAAGTTGAACTATCTAACGAGCCTTGGATAAAAATTATTTCATTGGCCACTCATCAAGTATTGTTCATGACCAACAACAATATCTATTTACTTAATCTAAATAATGAGTTATCTGAAATTACACCTGCAGAATTAGCAGGACAACAATTAACTTCAATGTTGTCTTTAGATCATAAATTAATTGTAGGCACAGATAACAGCATTCATATACTAAATATAGAAACAGACAATCTCTCTTTTGATAAAACCATTCACTTAAAACATCCAGTAAAAGAGTTTACTTTCGACCACATGGGCCACCTGTGGCTGGCCACGAATGCTGGCTTATATAAATCATCTTCACAAGTTGCCAACCTTCATTCTTTTGAATTAATACTAGAGGGAAATTTCATGGATGTGGTTGCCACCAAGGACTCAATTTGGGCAGGAAGCCTGTATGATGGCCTGATACAAATTCACACGGATACTGATGAATTAAAGTATCACAAACACCAAAAAACAGACCCATATTCATTGAATGAAAACAATGTTTTGTCACTATTCGTCGATCAGCAAAATAATTTATGGGCTGGTACATTTAACAGCGGTATTAATTATTTTAATTTAGATGCATTGAGCTTTGGTTTACAACGTTCAATTCCTACCCAACTTTGGTGTGCTGAAACTGAGGTTTATTATGGTTTTTTACAAATTCAAGATGAATGGTGGATTGCCTCTGAACGTGGACTGATTAATTACCAACCACAATCTGGTGAGTGCCAATTATTTAGCCATCAACCAAATGATTCAACATCCCTTTCACACCACCTGATTTATTCACTGTCATATGACCAAGAAGGATTTATTTGGATCAGTACAGCCAGAGGATTGAATCGCCTAGATTTGCAAACCAAAACCATTGACCCGCTGCATACCAAGACCCCCAGGAATAACACGTATTTCGCTGTCAACGCCGATTCAAATAAAACCATACTGGGCACTAAAAATGGCTTGTTTTTATATGACAGCAACATAGGGTCTAGTCGGCTACTGGGTCAGGAAATAAGCAATATTTCAAATACAGTTTTTTACAATTTTCACAAAAGTCAAAATGGAAATTGGTACTTTGCCACCGATCAGGGTTTGTTTTCAATGGATGAATCATTTAGCCTTGATGAGAATATAAAAATTAATTCACAATTACCCGGTACCGGCATTGTTTCAGTCCACACAGATGGCACTGATCAAATTTGGTTAGGAAGCGTTGACCATGGACTGTATTTATTTGATCTGAATGGTCAACTAATAAAGCACTACCAAGATGCCGATGGCGTACCTGCCAAAGAAACAATATACACAGTATTAGACAATGGCCAGTCACTGTGGTTGGGTACCAGCCATGGTCTGGTTAGACTTGACAAGCTGTTAGATCAAGGGCATATATTTTATAAAGAAGATGGCTTGCAAGGAGACTTTTTTACTTTGGGCGCAGCTTATCAAGGGCCCGATGGTTTGATGTTTTTTGGTGGTCGAAAAGGCTTTAATGCTTTCTATCCTGGTGATATCCAACCATTGAGGACCATGGGTCTACCTCGCATCACACACTTAAAGTTATTCAACAAAATCATTGAACCCGGTAAAAATGTAGGTGCTTTTCATTTATCAGAATCAGTTAATCAGTTAGACCTTTTAACATTGAGCCATGAAGAATTGGTTGTAGGTTTTGAATTCAATGTAGCAGATATTTTAAGAGCAAAACAAATTAATTATGCCTATCAGTTACAAGGATTTGACCAGTCATGGCAGTATGTAGATGCCAGTAACAGACAAGCCAATTACACCAATTTACCTGCAGGAAAATATGAATTTAAAGTAAAGGCTACATACGATACTTCAGACTGGGATCAGCCAGTTAAGACTTTGGCAATCAAAGTACTGCCCGCACCATGGCTAACATGGTGGGCCATCACCTCTTATATTTTGTTGTTTGTAAGTATCGTTGGCTGGTTGATTTACCGAAAAATCAGTGCTGATGCAAGATTGGCAGCGGTGCTAAGAATTGAAGTTGCAGAAAAGACCAAAGAGCTTAATACCCAAAAAAGTATGGTTGAATCACTGTTAGCCAAAAAGAATGAGCTTTTCTCACACATATCTCATGAATTCAGAACGCCTTTAACTCTTATTCTTGGCCCGATAAATGAGTTGATTAAGCAACAAAAAAAAGGCGAATCCTTGCGTTCTTTAAAAATAATAAATAAAAATGCCAACAGGTTACTTTCTTTGGTTGAACAACTGTTACAAATTGCCAAAGTTTCATCCTTTGATAAAGTTCAACTTCAGCGGCAAGAAACCAGTGAAGTCATAAAATCCATTGTTGATTCATTTCAACATGTGGCCAATAACAAGTCCATTCGATTACAACTAAAAAACAATGAAGTAAGCCATATAGAGGCAACAGACCAATGTTTGGATGCCATATTAGGCAACCTAATTTCTAATGCCATTAAATATTCACCGAACAACAGCACCATCTTGGTTAATGCCCAAAATAAAGACAACCAATTCATATTATCTGTTGCTGACCAAGGGCCAGGCTTAACTGCAGAACAACAAGCAGAAATATTTAAAATGTTTTCTCGACTTGAACATCATAGCGATGTAGGTGGCGTTGGAATTGGCTTGGCAGTGGTTGAAGAGATGGTCAAAATCAATAATGGCCACATTAAAGTGTACAGTGAATTGGGTAATGGAGCAAAATTTGAAGTTACTTTTGCATTGTCTGAAAAACCAGCTGAAATTGTCCACCCTCAGCCATCCAACAGCACACTTATTGACATCTTGTCGATGGAAGAACCCCATGATGTTGTGCATCATCAAACAACGACTCAAGATGTACTGGTAACAAACAAAGACACTATTTTAGTGATCGAAGACAATCATGATATGCGTTCTTTTATTATTGAAATATTAAGTGAACATTATCATTGTATCGAAGCAGAGAATGGACAAAGAGGGGTTGCTCAGGCCATTGAATACATACCTGATTTGGTGGTTTGTGATGTGATGATGCCTATTATGGATGGCTTTGAAGTCAGCCGTAACATTCGTACTGAAGAGAAGACATCACACATCCCATTACTGCTGTTAACTGCCTTAAATGACAAAGCCAATCGCATCAAAGGGTGGCAAGAGAATATTGACAGTTACATGACTAAGCCGTTTGATCGTGATGAGCTGCTGATCAGAATTGAAAACATTTTATCAGTCAGAAATATTCTCAAGAAAAAGGCTTCAATCTTGTTGGACCAAGGACAAGCCAATCAAATTAAATTGGCTAAAAAAGACCAAGATTTCGTCGATAAGTTAAACCACATCATAGAAAATAATTACAGTGACTCTTTACTCAATCGAACCAAAATGGCTGATCAGATGGCAGTCAGTGATCGACAGTTACAACGCAAACTGAAAGCATTGATTGATCAAAACCCCATGGATTATTTAAGAATTTACCGCCTCAATAAAGCCAAATCCTTATTGAAAGATGGCTATCAGGTCAGCCAAGTTTCCGATGAATGTGGTTTTAATTCTTTGTCTTATTTTTCTTATAGTTTTAAAGCGCAATTTGGATTATCCCCCAAGGCTTTTCAAACAAAAAGTATATGACTTAAAAGACAAAAGACCTAACTGCTTGTAATAAGCAGTTAGGCCAAAAACAATTATCCTCCTGTGCAAGACAATCTACAAACAACTCCTTCACAGCTGAAGCTACAAGTCATAGGC
>JBPOFV010000018.1:0-13482 GCA_051252335.1 Marinicella sp.
TCAGTCGAGTTGAACCGGTCAATGTACTGGTTCTGGGTGGGTCATTAGGTGCGCAAAGTTTAAATTCCATGATTCCAAACATCTTGTCAGATTGGATTGAAAGTGGACACATCAAAATAAAACATCAATGTGGCAGGAACAAGTTACGGGCCACTCAAGCGGCTTATGGTGATTTGGCATTACAAGTTGATATTCAAGAATTTATACAAAACATAGCTGCCGCCTATCAATGGGCAGATATGTGTATTTGTCGCGCTGGTGCATTGACTATTGCAGAAATATCCGTGGTAGGAATTCCCACAATATTTGTTCCTTATCCTTATGCGGTTGATGACCATCAAACATTCAACGCCATGAGTTTGGTTAAGAAAGACGCAGCATTGATGTGGCAGGAAAGTTCTGATGAGGCTGAATTTGTGACGCAATTTAAAACCTTGCTACAACAAGATAATAGGTCAGACATGCATCAGGCTATTTTAGCCATGCGCAAGCACAAAGTGTCAGACCAAATTGCGACTTTGTGCGAACAGGTGGTGGCAGCATGAGTTACTTAAATCCTGAACATAAATTTGCCAGTCGCATGAGACACATTCATCTTATTGGTGTTGGTGGTTCTGGTATGTCTGGCATTGCTGAAGTGCTGCATAATTTAGACTTTAAGGTCAGTGGTTCAGACTTACACGAAAGTAAAGTCACTGATAGATTACAAGAAATGGGCGTTAAGGTGCTGATTGGACACGATGCAGCACATGTTGAAATAGCAGATGTTGTTGTTTATTCTTCTGCAATTAGGGACACCAACAAAGAATTGATGGCTGCAATGGCAGCACAAATTCCGGTGCTAACCAGGGCTGAAATGTTGGCTGAGTTGATGCGGTTTAAAGTCGGCATTGCGGTGGCAGGAACACATGGAAAAACCACAACGACTAGCTTAGTTGCGAGTATTTTGACAGAAGCTGGCTTGGATCCAACTTTCGTTATTGGTGGATTGCTGACATCGGCAGGTACCAATGCAGGCCTGGGTACAAGCGAGTATTTAGTGGCAGAAGCGGACGAATCAGATGGTTCATTTCAATTGTTACAACCGGTTATGGCGGTGGTGACCAATATTGATGAAGACCACATGGCAACTTTTGATAATGACTTTGATCAACTGAAACAATCATTCGCAACATTTTTACATCGTGTTCCATTTTATGGCGTTACAGTTTTATGTGTGGATGATGATCATGTGTATCAATTGGCACAACAAATATCTCGTCATCAGATTACTTATGGTTTAACTGATCGAGCTCAAATTCAAGCTGTGAATATTAAGCAAGTGAAACAGCATATGTGGTTTGATGTGGTAATCAATGATCAGTTATACCTAGAACAAGTTAAATTGAACTTACCAGGTGAGCACAATGTGTTGAATGCGTTGGCTGCCATTGCTATAGGAATAGAGCTAGACGTCAAAGTAGCAGCCATGCACCAAGCATTGGCCCACTTTAATGGTGTTGGACGCAGGTTTAATTTGTACCCACAACACACCATTAATCATGTAGAAGTCACTTTGGTTGATGATTATGCTCATCACCCAACAGAGCTTGCTGCAGCCATTCATGCTTGTCGAGATGGTTGGCCTGAGCATCGGTTGGTGATGGTATTTCAACCACATAGATACAGCAGAACACGAGATTTGTTTGATGATTTTTCTGATGTGCTCAATGGTGTGGATTTGTTGTTGTTGAGTGAAGTATACCCAGCTGGTGAAGAAGTCATCTCTGGTGCAACTGCCAATGATTTATGTCGCAGTATTAGAAACCGAGGCAAATTAGACCCTGTATTTGTTCATGACATCAATAAAGTGCCTGATGCGTTAAACCACGTGGTTGAAGCCAATGACGTGGTCTTGATGGTTGGCGCTGGCAATATTGGTTCATTGATCCAGAGTATGGTGCATGGTGATGGCCAGGGAGGTGGTGATGAATAATCAACATGTGGCATTAATGATGGGTGGTGCAACTGCAGAAAGGGAAGTTTCATTAAAATCTGGACATGCAGTGCACCAGGCATTAACTCAGTTAGGTCACCAGGTGACGCCGGTAAATGATATCAAAGCATTGCAAGGGATAGATAAAAAATCTGTGGATGTGGTATTTAATATTTTGCATGGGGCTGATGGAGAGGATGGTCAGTTGGCTGCATGGTTAAATTTAGAAGGTTATGTTTCGACTTGTTGTGACTTTGCTGGGACATGCATGAGTTGGCACAAAGACCAAGCCAAAGCCGTTGCGCTGTGTGCTGGTTTATTAACACCCAAGGGTCAGCTGCTACATCATGCCAATGAATTAATTGTTTCAGGAACTGGTCCATGGATAGTGAAGCCAGCAACTGAGGGTTCTAGTGTGGGTTTATTTAAAGCCAACACTGTTGCAGAATTAGAGCATGCTGTGACCAGTGCTTTTAATGTGGCTCAAAGCATTTTGGTCGAAGAGTTTATTCAAGGAACAGAATGCACTGTCGGCATTGTGGGTGATGTGATTTTACCTGTGGTGAGTATAGTGCCAAGTAATGGCTTATATGATTATCAGGCCAAGTATCAAAGCAGCCAAACACAATATCATTGTCCAGCCAATTTTTCTGACCAGTGGCAAAAAGACTTGCAGTCTGATGCCAAAAAAATCTATGACGTCATGAATATCAATGGATGGTGTCGAGTCGATTTTATTATTGATGAGCAAGGACGACGCTGGTTTTTAGAAGTAAACACAACACCTGGTATGACCAACAACAGTTTGCTGCCAAAAGCAGCTGCAGTTTATGGATGGGAGTTTAAACAATTGGTTGCTGCCATATTAGCTACTGCCAATGGAGGTGATGAGAATGAGTAAAGCATTACAGCTCACCATTATCTTTAGTTTACTTGTGTTATTGCTGGTGGTTGCCATGATGAGTGGTTTGATTCAATCTGAGCGTTGGCGTATCAGCCATTTGGAAGTGGCAGCTGATTACGAGCGCATCACATCTGAACAGTTACGTTTGATGGTGGCGAAAACACCTGAACGTTCTTTTTTCAGGTTAGATGCTGAAACAGTAAAAGCCAACATTGAATCAATGCCATGGGTGCGTTATGCACATGTTGTAAAGCAATGGCCAGACACATTGAAAATCACCATCAAAGAACACCAGGCGATAGCCATATGGAATGACAAAGATTTATTGAATCAAACAGGTGAGATTTTTCAAGTGGATGCCGTTGATCATTTGGCTGCTTTACCGCGGATTTATGGACTCAATGAAGATTCAGTTGATACGTTACAAAGTTTCAATCGCTTTAACCAACTTTTGAAACCAGTGGGTTATGAAATCAGTGAAGCCAAGGTCAATGAACGTGGTGATTGGCGTCTAATATTAAGAAACGGGCTGGAAGTGTTACTTGGTTCTGAAAAACATGAAGCCAGGGTATTGCGGCTGGCAGAGACTTGGGAACAATTATTGAAGGTTTCCGAACGCTTACCAGAACGAGTGGACTTAAGGTACAGCAACGGTTATGTAGTCAGGTGGCGTGCAGCTGATGTGATCAGTGAAGAGAAATTAACTTTTGGCAGTCAAGGCATAGGATAAAAATGGTCAAGAAGCATGAGACAAAATTGCAGGTTGGATTAGACATAGGGACTTCTAAGGTGGTTGCTATTGTTGGTGAGCACCACCCTGATGGTTCGATCGAAGTGGTAGGGATTGGCTCATCACCATCACGTGGTCTGAAAAGAGGTGTGGTGGTAGATATTGAGTCTACTGTACAGTCAATTAAACGCGCCATTGAAGAAGCCGAATTGATGGCGGGCTGTGAAATTCAATCAGTTTATGTGGGTATTGCAGGTAGCCACATTCGCAGTATAAATTCAGATGGCATTGTGGCCATAAAAGACAAAGAAGTGAGTAAAACTGATGTGGAAAAAGTGTTGGATGCTGCCAAAGCAGTGCCTATACCAAATGATCAGAAAGTTTTGCATGTGTTGCCTCAAGAGTATGTAATTGATGGCCAAGATGGTATTCGACATCCCATCGGCATGTCTGGTGTGCGTTTAGAAGCCAGGGTCCATTTAATTACAGGTTCAGAAAGTGCTGCGCAAAATATCACTAAATGTGTGGCCAGATGTGGATTGTCTGTAGACCAAATGATCGTAGAACAATTGGCGTCTTCTACTGCCGTTTTAACAGACGATGAGAAAGAGCTGGGTGTTTGCATGGTTGATATTGGTGCAGGCACAACTGACATTGCTGTTTTCACCAATGGCGCGATAAGACATGTATCAGCCATTCCCATTGCTGGGGACCAGGTGACCAATGACATCGCTGTATCAATGCGAACACCCACTCAGCATGCAGAAGACATCAAGCTTAAATATGCTTGTGCCTTGCGGCAACTGGCTTCAGCAGAAGAAACCATATCAGTGCCGAGTGTAGGTGATCGACAACCCAGAAGGTTGGCCAGACAGACATTGGCAGAAGTTGTTGAGCCCAGATACGAAGAATTATTTAGCTTGGTTCAAGCAGATTTACAACGCAGTGGCTATATAGATTTAATTGCCGCTGGCATAGTGTTAACCGGTGGTGCGGCAAGAATGGAAGGCGCTGTTGAGTTGGCTGAAGAGATATTTCATGTGCCCGTTCGATTGGGCGTGCCAGTCGATGTGGCTGGATTGAAAGAAGTTGTTAATAACCCGGTACATGCGACAGGTGTTGGGTTGTTGCAATATGGCGGTAACACAGATTTTGTTACCGACAATGTTATGGAATCAGAGGGCTGGTTACATAAATTTAAGAAGTGGTTTTTAGGTGATTATTGAGAAATGTATGAAATCATCAAGATCATCAATGAGATTAAAAATAATAATCGGAGGTATATATAATGTTTGAATTAATGGAAACAGAAGACACAGGCGCAGTCATTAAGGTGATTGGTGTCGGTGGTGGCGGTGGTAACACTGTACAACAAATGGTGGAGGCTGATATTGATGGCGTAGATTTTATTTGTGCCAATACAGATATGCAGGCTCTGGAAAAAACGCATTGCAAAAATGTCATTCGCATTGGTCAGAATGTAACCAAAGGTTTGGGTGCAGGTGCCAATCCAGAAGTGGGCAGACAAGCAGCATTGGAAGATACTGAACGTTTGAAAGAATGTTTAGCCAATACAGACATGGTTTTCATAACCGCTGGCATGGGTGGAGGAACTGGAACTGGTGCAGCTCCTGTGATTGCTCAAATTGCCAAAGAGATGGGCATACTCACTGTAGCAGTGGTGACCAAACCATTCCCTTTTGAAGGTAAAAGAAGAATGGATGTGGCCAACAAAGGTATTCAGGATCTAGAACAACATGTGGATTCATTGATTACCATTCCAAATGCAAAATTGTTAACTCATTTTGGGCGCGATGTGACTTTGTTAAATGCTTTCAAAGCAGCCAATGATGTCTTACAGGGTGCGGTCCAAGGAATAGCTGAGTTGATCACATGCCCGGGTTTGGTTAATGTTGATTTTGCTGATGTTAAAACGGTGATGTCTGAAATGGGCATGGCTATGATGGGCTCAGGTGCAGGAAAAGGTGATGACAGAGCTGCTTCAGCAACTGAATTAGCGATGAACTCACCATTGCTTGAAGACATTGATATGCATGGTGCCAATGGTGTGTTGGTTAACATCACTGCCGGCATGGATATGACGATTGGTGAATACGAAGAAATTGGTGATCTCATCAAAGAATATGCATCAGATGAAGCCACAGTCGTAGTAGGTACTTCAATTGATATGGATATGAAAGATGAAATCAGGGTAACAGTGGTGGCCACAGGTTTAAATAAAGTGGTTAAACAAAAGCAATTTAAATCAGTTGAAATTGTTCGTAACGCCACCAATAATCGAATTGAACAGCCCATTCGTGCAACACGAGATGATCAAGAGGTGGTGAATACAAATTCCAGCAGTGGACATGCCGTCGTAGATCAGTTGCGTGACAACAAAGTCGATGTAGAAAATGATGATTATTTAGACATTCCAACTTTCTTGAGAAATCAACTGGATTGATTGCTCAAGAAAATTGGTAAATTAATAATAATAAAGACAACCAAATTACCCCGTTTAGGTTGTCACAAAAACGTCAACCTGGCCGGTCACAACACCTCCTGTGGCCGGCATTTTTTAATCATATGGGTTGATTTTAAATGTTAAATTTTTGTGGTTTTATTGTCACAAACGTTGTAAAAATACCACAAAAGCGATCAATTGATTCTCTCAATGTGATACAATTCACAAAAATTGGTTATAACAATCAGTAATATTCGCCTATGATTGCACAAAAAACATTAAAAAATACAGTCAGAGCCACAGGTGTAGGGATACACTCAGGACAAAAAGTTTTCATCACATTAAGACCGGCCCCTGTTGATACAGGTATTGTCTTTCGTCGTGTTGATTACAAACGACCTGTTGCGATTAAGGCCAAGGCCACGCATGTTGGTGAAACTAGTATGTCCACAACTTTGGTAAAAAATGGTATCAAAGTGGGGACTGTTGAACATCTTATGGCAGCCTTTGCTGGGATGAATATAGATAACTGCTTTGTGGATTTAAGTGCATCAGAAGTACCTGTCATGGATGGATCTGCTGGACCCTTTGTATTTCTCATTCAATCAGCTGGGATTGAAGAACAAAATGCGCCCAGAAAATTCATTAAAATTAAAAAAGAAGTAAAAATAGAAGTGGATGATAAGTCGGCCACTTTATCGCCTTTCTCAGGCAGTAAATTTTCTTTTGATATTGAATTTGATCATCCCGCATTTGAAGATCACTGTAATCATGCTGACATAGATTTGAACAGTCAGTCATTCATTAAAGAGATATCTCGAGCCAGAACTTTTGGTTTTATGCGTGACATTGAAATGTTGCGAAACAACAATCTGGGTTTAGGCGGCAGTATGGATAATGCCATCGTATTGGACGATTACCGTGTGCTAAATAACGATGGATTGCGATATGAAGCTGAATTTGTCAGGCATAAATTATTAGATGCCATCGGTGATATTTACCAATTAGGGCATCCGATCATTGGTGCATACCATGGATATAAATCTGGTCATGCATTGAATAATGAATTAGCCAGGGCATTGTTGGCTGATGAGTCGGCTTATGAAATCGTCAGTTTTACCTCGAATCGTGATAAAGCTGAGTCGATGCTTCCAATTGGTATGATGGCCTGATTTATTCTTCTAGCTGTGATGCAGCAAAATCTACATCCATACTTTGTAATGAATCTAATGGTTCAATAGCTGCGGCTTGTTCATAGTATGCCGTTGCATCATCCATACCATCATCACCTTGTAGTAAAAGTACAGCGTTACCGGCTTCAATTAAATTGATCGCATTAGGAACTAATTCCAGAGCTTGAGACAAGTGTTTTTCTGCAACTTTGGCTTTTGCACCATAGGTTAAACCTCCTAACGTCGCACCTACTTTATCAATTATTTCAGCGTGATACATGGCCATCGCTAAATGAGCTTCAGCATGATTAGGTTGATTTTTTAATACAGAGGTTAATAAGTTTTTGACTTTTCCTCCAAGTCCTTTTGTCAGTGCTTTGGTGATAGATATGGATTGTGAATATCTTCCCATTGCTAAAGCAGTTGTGAATTGGCAGTCACTGCTTTCATCACAATAACTCTCGCCATATATGTACGCCTGTTCCAATAGATCAGTGCATTCATCTTCATCTTCGCAAATGTAATCTGTAAAAGCGACAACAGAACGAATCAATATTGGAACGCCTGCTGCTGCCAATTCAGTGGCTGCATTGGCAGCATCTGCAAAATAGCCGTTATGAAATAAAAGCCAAGCATCTAAAACAGCACCACTGGGTAATTTTTCTTGGTCTGCTGCATGCAATTGATCCCAAGATGAAATTAACTCATCTTTACTTAATGAATAAATGAATTGTGAGTCTGTGTCTTGCCAATTTGAAATTTTCATGATGTTTACATGTATTTGAGGTTTATTTTGAATTTTTTAAATATATTTTATTGTTTAGTGTGTTTACTCTACAACTGATTATTACTATACGCACATCATCAACAAAACACAACTTAATGAGGTGTCACATGAATACAAAACAAGTTAAAGAATCAGTTAAAAATGCAGTACTAGCTAGCTTAGGTGTGGTTTCATTCGCACAAAAAGAAGCCAGTAAAGTTTATGGCAACGTTTCAAAAGAAGCCAATAAGTTTTATGGTGCATTATTAAAAGAAGGTCAATCATTAGAGAAAAAATCTAAGAAGTCAGTAGATCAGTTAACAACTAAAGCTGAAGGCAAATTAAACAACATTAAAAACATAGCTTCAAAACAATTCAATAAAATTGAAAATGTTTTTGAGACTAAAGTTGAAAGTGCTTTAAACAAATTGGATATTCCTACCGTTGACGACTTAAAAGGTTTGAGCACACGTGTTGAAACTTTGATCAAAGAAATCAAAAAGATTGAAAAGAAAGCAGCTTAATCACTGCCAATACTTCAATCACGAGTTTGTACCTCGTCCCCCAGCAGCAGCCAAGGAAGGTTGCTGTTTTTTTTATCCATCAATAAAATCAATCACAAGATTCACCAATGCTCTTGAAAAAGATCATAATTCCCGCATATTGCACAATTATCTAGTAAAATCACAGCATGTCATTACAACTTACACAAGAAGCGGCTGACCGCATACTTCATTTCATGTCATTAGATGCTGAAGCTGTCGGTTTCAGGGTGGCTGTTAAAAAAATGGGCTGTTCAGGATGGGGCTATGATGTTGCGCTGGCTCATCAGGTACAAGAAGATGAAGTAACCTTGGAAGATAAAGGGGTTACCTTGATCGTACCGCGAAGTGCGATCGATAAAGTTCAGGGCACAGTGATTGATTATGAAAAACAAGGTATCAATCAAATTTTTGTTTATAAAAACCCCAATGCAACTGGTTCATGTGGCTGTGGAGAAAGTTTCACCACCAACTGAAGTGATGAATCAAAGTTAACCACAAGTTTGTATCTGTTGAACCGTTCTGGGTCTGCCCACATTGCTTATGATGATGGCTTTCCCGTGTTCAGATCCACGATCATCACAATATCGAATGGTTAAGTTTGTACCTGGTGCAAAGCCCCTGGGATCAAATCTGATTTTTTGACGGTGCAAAGAGGCCACAGCTTGGAGTTGGTCTGGCATGCTATTTTCATTCAATAGCATGACATCTTCGCCATTGAAAGTCTTATCAAAATTCAAGTCTTCAAATACAATCCATCCTTTGTGCCATGTGCTGCCAGCATCACATTCAGTAAAAGTAACAGTCGGGCATAAAATGACTTGTTTATTCGCAATGATGCTGTGACTTCTTGCGTAATTGATGGTTGCAACCAGTCGATTAATTTCTTGAGTCATGAGTTGATTTTGTTTGAAAGTCCGGTAATTGGGAATAGCATAAGCACTCAATATTGAAATAATGCTTAAGGCAATTATCAATTCTATTAAGGTAAACCCACGGGTATTTTGTTGTGATGTCATACAAGTACTCCAAAAAAACTCCATTGTTGATAAAGCGCGAGTTGAGTGCATCAGTAGAATTCTGATCTAAGTGTCAATTTATTCTGACAGGGTACGACAGAATCTCGAATAAAATCATTGATGCCAACTTGAATCAAGTGGTACTGAGACCTATAATCAACTTTTAAATTTTTAGGAACCACATCATGGCAAGAGGAATTAATAAAGTCATCTTGGTCGGCAATATGGGCAACGATCCAGAAGTCAGATATACCCCAGCCGGTGCAGCAGTCACCACCATTTCAGTGGCGACCACAGAAAGCTGGAAAGACAAGGAAGGTAATAAACAAGAAAAAACAGAGTGGCATCGAGTGGTGTTTTTTGGACGCTTGGCAGAAATAGCCGGTGAATACTTAAAAAAAGGCAGCCAAGTGTATATTGAAGGTAAGCTCAGAACCAACAAATGGCAAGATCAAAGTGGACAAGATCGATACACCACTGAAATATTAGCCAATGAAATGCAAATGCTAGGAGGCCGTTCAGGCGATTCAGGTTCAGGTGGGTTTGGAGGTGGTCAAGGTGCCCCTGCAGCTCCTAGAGCCAAAGCTCAACCACAACAAAACAATAATCCTGCGCCTAATTTTGATGATTTTGATGACGACATTCCATTTTAATTTGTGTGTGTCATAAATTTTAAACTGTTGAAAAAAGCCCCATTAATTGGGGCTTTTTTTATTTTCATCGCAACTGCATAGGCTAAACTTTCCTGACAATTAATGATCAAATTGAGGGCTTAATATTGGCCGTTCTTAGTTTTAAAATTCACACAGCAATGTTAGAATGCTTTACCTCTTAAACAAACGTTTGAATTATGGCCAATATACCCGCACCAATAAAAGACATCCAGTTCATTGCAGATGAAGTTCTTGACCTGACTTCACATTATCAAAAGCTAGGTGTCCACGAAGACATCGATGTAGAAACTTTTGTTACAATCGTTGAAGAAGCTTCTAAATTTCTGCATGAAAATGCCGGTCCTTTAAACCGCAATGCCGATGAACAAGCTTGTCATCATGAAGGACAAACTGTGACCACTCCTGATGGGTTTAAACAATTGTATAAAGACTATTGTGAATCAGGATGGGCTGCTTTAGATGGTGACCCTGAATATGGCGGCCAAGGATTAAGTTATTGGCTGCAATTAATTCTGGGTGAATTGAATACTTATTATTGCCCAGGCTGGTCAAATTATCCTGGTTTAACTCACGGTGTACGTGAGTTGGTTGAAAAATTCGCCTCCAAAGAATTGAAATCAAAGTTTTTACCACGATTAACCACCGGTGAATGGTCAGGTACCATGTGTTTAACTGAACCTCATTGTGGAACTGATTTAGGCCTGGTTAACACCAGTGCCAACCCAAACGGTGATGGCAGTTATCAAGTGACAGGCACCAAGATTTTCATTACTTCCGGTGAGCATGATTTGGTTGAAAATATCATTCATTTGGTGTTGGCTAGATTACCGGATGCGCCGAAGGGAACAAAGGGGATTTCATTGTTTTTGGTACCTAAATTTTTACTGGACTCCAACAATGAAATGGCACAAAGAAATACCTTGGGAGCAGCCAGTATAGAACACAAAATGGGTTTGAATGGATCGGCGACTTGTGTCATGAATTTTGATGATGCCAAAGGGTATTTAATTGGTGAGGCCAATCAAGGATTAAAAATCATGTTTACCATGATGAATGGTGCGCGATTAAACACGGGTATCCAAGGCTTGGCAGCGACCCAAGCATCCTATGAAAACGCTTTGGTCTATGCCAAAGAACGCTTGCAAATGCGTTCAGCAACCGGTCCTAAATTACCAGAAAAAGCAGCCGATCCAATCATTGTTCATGCTGATGTCAGACGTATGTTGTTAACTCAAAAAGCCTTCGCAGAAGGTAACCGTGTCATGGCGTATTTTGTGGCACAGCAAATCGAAATAATCAAACATGCCAAAGAAGACAAAGAAGTCACACGTGCTGAAAATTTATTGGCATTCTTGACACCTATCATCAAAGCGTTTTTAACCGAAGTGGCCATGGAAGCCACCAATTATGGTATTCAAGTGTTTGGCGGACATGGTTACATTCGTGAACATGGACAAGAACAATGGCACCGTGATGCCAAAATATTCACTTTGTATGAAGGTACAACAGGCATTCAAGCTTTGGATTTAACCGGGCGTAAAATGATGATGATGCAAAAAGGACAAATCGGTGAAATGGCTGATATCATCCAGAAGTTTATTGATGAAGTTGATTCGCCATTGACTAAAGACTTACAACAGTATTTAGATATGTGGCAAGACATGACCTCATTTATAACATCCAATGCGATGAAAAACCCAGATGAAGTGGGTGCAGCATCGGTTGACTATTTGATGATGTCTGGTTATGTAATCCTTGCATATTTTTGGGCTCAACTGCATAATTCAGCAGAGAACAACAAAGGTCAGTTGGGTACAGATTTTTATAATGGCAAGAAGAAAACGGCTCAGTTTTACTTCGCAAAAATCTTACCGCGTTGTCATGCATTGAAAGCCACAATCATGACAGGTGCTGATCCTTTGATGAATATTAAAGAATCAGAGTTTTAAAATCACGATTGAGTATATATAAAAAACATTTAAAATCGATTATAAAATGGGTGCTGTTGGGTCTGATTGTATTGTTGTGGATACAATTTATTTTGTTTCCCAAACATCAAACCAACAGCATCGACGCCATAACCACACCACCTGTTCAGGTTGTGGATATTAATCAACGACCTAATTTATCTAGTTATCACCTGTTTGGGTCTTCTACTGTCAGTGAAATTCCTCTTGATTTATTACAAGCTGAATCATCATTAGACCTAATAATTACTGGCATCATTGCCAGTGATGACCCTGCACAAGGTCGCGCTTATATCAGAAATCGACAAGGTGATGAAAAAAAATTTATGGTGGGTGAAGATGTATATGGGTTGGCTGAGCTATATGCAATTTATGATGATTACCTGATTTTAAAAAGAGCCAACAATAAACAAGAGAGGTTGTCGCTGAGTAAAGGACATGCCATCTCAACTGTAACTGCTCAGAAAACCACAGAGTCTGGAACTGATTCAACCGCAGCATCCAATCGAATTGCCAGCCATATCAAACAATCCTCCGACTGGCAAAGCCAATTAGATAAACAAAAATTTGATGCCAATAAAATTGCGCAAATTGCCAGTAAGGTCAGTGTGGTTCGAGATGGACAAGGACAAATTGCTGGCTTACGTGTTTCCCAGTTATCTGGAAGCAGTACTTTGGTAAAGCAAGGCCTGCTTGCCAACGACAGAATTGTCTCGGTTAATGGCGTTGATATTTCTTACCAAAACATCCTCAGCTTACAGAAACAGTTAGAAAGTAGTGCCAATGTTGATGTGACAGTCATGCGCAATGGCCGGAAAATAAATTTAAACCTTAACTTATCAGAGTTTCAACAATGAAGAAAACACGATTATTTTTAGTTTTGATGTATGGTATTTGTTTACAAAATACAGCATGGGGTGAAGACCACATGCATACACTTAATTTGCAAGATACAGAAATCAGGTTGTTGGTTGAAACCATCAGCGATATCACCGGTAAGAACTTTGTTATCGACCCAGAAGTCACTGGCAAAATAACCGTCATTTCTGGACAACCAGTTGCTGAAGAAAAAATTTATGATTTGTTTCTTTCGATCCTAAGTGTCAATGGATTCACAACAGAAACTCAAGGAGACACCATCAAGATTATTCCTGTCAGTAAAAGTAATCCACTGTCAGGCTTAACCAGTGATCACCCTGATCAATTAATGACCAAGATATTTCGCATTAAACACATTCCAGTTGAAGAAGTGATGCAAATGTTGAAATC
>JBPOFV010000019.1:0-13240 GCA_051252335.1 Marinicella sp.
CATATGGTGTTGTCCATTTGGAAATTCGAATTTGTCCACCGCTGGTGCAGGTGATGTTTTGGCTGGTATGGTGGCGGGATTATTGGCCCAAGGTCATACAGCGGCTCATGCTGCACAATATGCGGTTACATGGCATGCATTGGCAGGAGAGCATCATGTCCATGGTTTTACCATGACTGCCAGTGATTTATTATCCACTTTACATACTGTTTTTAATGCAAAATTCTAAAAAATATAACATCCAAACATTGACTGAGTTGGCCCAAGCTGCGGACACTTTCAGCCGTCAGTTCAGTGCCGGAGATGTGATCTACCTGGAAGGTGATTTGGGTACTGGTAAAACCACTTTTACTCAGTATTTACTCGCTAAGTGTGGTGTTCAAGGCCATGTAAAGAGTCCAACTTATACCCTGTATGAAACTTATCAAAGCAGTGATCATAAGTTTATCCATATGGATTTGTATCGGCTGACAGACCCTGAGGAATTGTATTTTTTGGGAATCGAAGAATTACTTGATGGCAAGCAAGTCATGTTGATTGAATGGCCAGAAAAGGGCCAAGGTGTCTTACCAAAACCCGATTGGATCTTGTCATTTATTTTGGAAAACCTTAATAGAACCTTAACAATAACATCAAATTAACAGCCTATGTGCTTGATTTTATGTAATAATACTTGAATCAATTGCTTTGATTCACTAGAATCACTAGAAATTAAGAATAAATGGTCATGAAAAAAATTATATTAAGCTGTTGTTTGCTCCTGTTTACCTTGTTTGCTGATGCATCCAATGTAGAAGGTATGCGTGTATGGTCCGGACCTGACCATACCCGTGCAGTGTTTGATTTGAGCGATCATGCAGACTATAAATTATTTGAATTACAAAACCCACCACGTGTGGTTATTGATTTGGACAAGTCCAGTCTCAAGTCACACCTGTCCATCAAAAATAATAAAGACATCAAAAATGTCAGATTCAGCTCTGAAAAGAATAAAGTCAGAATTGTTTTGGATTTGCAAAACAAACTGAAAGTAAAAAGCTTTTTACTTAAACCCACCGGTGAATATGGACATCGTTTGGTGGTTGATTTAAACCAAGACATCAAACCTCAAGTCAAAACGGTCACCGAAGTGACCAAGCCGAATAGGGATGTCATCATTGCCATTGATGCGGGTCATGGTGGAGAAGACCCAGGTGCCATTGGTGCCGCAGGTAGCCATGAAAAGAATATCACTTTATATATTGCCAATCAGTTAGCGAAAAAAATTGATGCACTTGATGGCATGAAAGCATTGATAATCAGAGAAGGTGATTATTACATCAAACACCGGAAAAGATTTGAAAAAGCCAGACAGAATAATGCCGATCTGTTTGTTTCAATCCACGCCGACGCTTTTCACAGTTCAAAAGTAAATGGTGCCAGCGTTTATGTGTTGTCACAGCGTGGTGCTTCATCAGAAGCGGCGAAGTGGTTGGCCGCTTCAGAAAATAAATCTGACCAAATTGGTGGCGTGGTGATTGAAGATAAGCAAGACATGCTTTCTAAAGTACTCTATGACTTATCTCAAAATGCAGCGTTAGAAGAAAGTCATAAAGCCGCTAAAGCCGTACACAGCGCCATGCAAAAAGTAGTCAAGTTACATGGTCAAGGATTTGGTCAAGCTAATTTCTTGGTTTTAAAATCACCTGACGTTCCATCCATGTTGGTTGAAACAGGATACATCAGTAACCCTGGTGATGAAAAGAAACTCAAAGACCCAAAACATGTTGCAAAACTGACACAACAAATTGCTGATGGAATTCGAAATTATTTTTATCAAAGCCCACCACCTAATACTTGGATAGCAGCACAAGCCAAAGGTAAAAAACATGTGGTGCAATCGGGTGATACACTCAGTGACATAGCCAGTAGGCATGGTACCAGTTTAGCTGCAATCAAATCGATCAACAATAAATCAGGTAATCAGTTGATGGTTGGTGAAGTGTTGTACCTACCTAATTAAGCCGTTTAAGGTTTGTTCAAAAACTTTTTTTAGCCAATTTTTGACCCAGTTCATTCACTTGCATCAGGGCTGCAGAACCATACCAAGGAACCAATTCCATACGCAATCGGCCAGCTTTTATGGCAGGATCAGTAGCTGTCAGTTTCTCTGCTTCCTCAATGGTTTTGACATTGAATATGTAGATCCCTTGCATGTCTAAATCATTTTTTCCAAAAGGTCCTGCTAAAACCAGATCACCTGATTGTGCCATTCTTTTGATGTTAGCCATATGAGCACTTTGTAACGCTTCAGCTTCGGCTTCAGATTGATTGCGATTGGGGCCTTTTTTTAAGAAGGCCATCACATACATCTTCATCCCATAATCATCTGCACCCAATTCAGTGGCTAAGTTTGAATCATAAGTCGGCTTTGTGGTGTTATTTTCATCTTCACCGAATGCTGAGTTGTAGGTAAGCAGTGTTAATATTAATAAACAGATTGATTTCATGTTAAGACCTTCTTGTTGTGATTCTTAGGCTATTTATCATACCTAAAATTAATTTGAATTTGATGAATTAATGAATTGAATGACTTCAATAATCTCACAATCAGTTAGATCTGTTTTTGAAACATGACTTTCGTTGGGTGCAATTTGTCACAAGATCAGATAAAGTAGCCTGCTTTAATTTGATGTGTTTGCTTGAATTTTCATCAAAGATTCATGTCATTACAGTTATCATCAAAAATTTTTAATTCATATCAATGAGGAATATTATGCCAATTAAATCAGCGACAAAGTGGTTACTACTACTGATGGTATTTACCATGGGACAAGCTTGGGCCAAACTGCCAAAAGGAGTTGAACTGGTGACTTCAGTTGAAGGCATCACAGAATATCGATTAGATAATGGTTTACAAGTGTTGTTGTTTCCTGACAAGTCTCAAGAAACGCTTACTGTTAATGTGACTTACCATGTGGGTTCAAAACATGAAAACTATGGTGAAACAGGTATGGCTCATTTATTGGAGCATTTAGTTTTTAAAGGGACGCCTGATCACCCCAATATCAGTAAGCAATTTACTGACAGAGGATTTGAAACCAATGGGACCACTTGGTTAGACCGAACTAACTACTATGAAACATTCCCAGCCACCAAAGAAAACCTTGAATGGACCATTAATTTAGAAGCAGATCGCATGGTTAATTCATTCATTGCAAAATCTGATTTAGACAGTGAAATGACAGTGGTAAGAAATGAACTTGAAAATGGTGAAAACAATCCATTTAGGATGTTGTTTCAAAGACTGTTTGCCGTATCAATGGATTGGCATAACTATGGAAAAAGTACCATTGGAGCCAGATCAGATTTAGAAAATGTAGACATTTCAAATTTACAGGCATTTTATAAAAAATATTACCAACCAGATAATGCCACATTGATCATTGCGGGTAAATTTGACCAGGAAGAAACTTTGAAGATGATTCAAAAGAGTTTTTCAAAAATCAAGAAACCTACCAGAAAATTGCCAAAACTATACACAACTGAGCCTATTCAAGACGGCGAACGTTCTGTCACTATCAGACGCCCAGGTGATGTGCAAATGGTCGGCGCTACATACAGAGCCCCTGCTGGTTCTGATGCCAATTTTCCAGCAGTAACTATTTTGAACCAAATCATGTCGAACCAAACCAATGGTCGAATTCAAGAGCAGGTGGTAAAGAAAGAATTGGCGGCTAATACGTTTGGTTTTCCGATTCAAACAGCAGAACCTGGTTCAAGCATGTTCTTTATCCAAGTTGGTAAAGACAAAGACATTGAAGCGGCAAAAGATGCTTTCATTGCTACTTTAGAAGGGGTGGCAGACGCACCAATTACAGCCGAAGAAGTCAGTCAAGCCAAAGCAGACTTAACCAAACAATTTGAATTGTCATTCAACTCATCAAGCGGTATTGCGTTACAACTCAGTGAATGGGTCGGTATGGGCGATTGGCGATTGATGTTTTTAGATCGTGATCGCATGGAAGCCACAACCTTGGAACAAGTTCAACAAGCAGCCGAAGAGTATATGGTTAATGACAACAGAACACTTGGTCTGTTTATTCCAGAACAGGATCCAAATCGAGCAGATTCAATCAAGCGTTATGAAATCTCTGAAGTTAAAGCCATGGTTGAAGGTTACGAAGGCCGTGAATTGGTGGCACAAGGTGAAGATTTTGATCCATCATTTGATAACATTGATGCCCGTACCACGCACTTGGATTTAAACAATGATGGAAAATTAGTGCATGTAAGAAAAGAAACCCGTGGCGATTCTGTTGTTATGCGTTTAAGTTTAGACCTGGGTAACGAAGACGCCTTATTCAATAAATCTGTTGTGGGTCAGTTAACCGGAAATATGCTGACTCGAGGCACAAAAAATTATTCACGCAGCGCCCTGAAGGCCAAGTTTGATGAATTGAAAGCCAATGTCAGTGTTTCAGGTACATCACGAAGTGCGTCGGTCAGTGTCACCACCACTCATGAAAACTTACCTGCTGTGATTGAATTGCTTAACGAAGTGTTGAAAATGCCAGCTTTTGATGAAGAAGAGCTTGAAGTGTTGAAACAAGAGTTTATTGTTTCTTTAGAGCAGCAAAAACAACAGCCCACCAATCAAGTGTTCAGACAATTGGGTCAACACTTGGATCCTTATGAGCCAGGTCATCCCAGGTATCAAATGGATATCGATGATGAAATTGCAGCAATTAAAGCCACAACAGCAGCCGATCTTAAGGCATTTCATCAAGAGTTTTATGGTGCACAAGATGCGGATGTCAGTATTGTTGGTGATTTTGATGAAAGCAATGTACAAGGCCAGATCAATGATTTGTTGGGTGACTGGGTGAGTTCAGTCGAATACCAGCGTGTGCCTGCCAGATATGCCGTGGTTGATAGCATCAATAAATTTGTCGATACGCCAGATAAAGCGGGTGCTGCTTTTGGTGCCATGATGAAATTACCCATCAGTGATGACCACCCAGACTATCCGGCTTTGGTTGTGGCCAATCAAATGTTTGGTGGTGGTTTTATCAGCAGCCGGCTTTCAAGTCGTTTACGTAAGCAGGATGGCTTAAGTTATGGTGCGGGATCATTCTTTAATGCTTCACCTTATGATGAATTGGCTACTTTTGGAGCCTATGCCATTTGTGCCCCTGAAAACTTGGATAAGGTTGAAGTTGGGTTTAATGAAGAGTTGGTGAAAGTTATTGAAGATGGATTTTCTCAAGAAGAATTGGATAATGCCAAGAAAAGCATTTTGCAAAATAACCGCATCGATCGTGCAAAAGATGATAGATTGGCACGAAACTTAGCCAGTTTTATTGACTTAGACCGTACTCAACAGTGGAATAAGCAGTATGAACAAGCCATTACAGATTTAACTTTGTTACAAGTCAATATGGCTTTTAACAATTATGTTAAGCCTGAAAGTTTTTCTGTTATTAAGGCAGGTGATGCCAAGAAAATGGTTGCTGAGTAAAGTCACTGCAAACCAAGTAAAAAGCCGAATCAATTGATTCGGCTTTTTTGTGCCCAAAAGAATGATATTTGTTACAATCAATTTTTTTGTTTGGAGTTGCTATGAGATTGTTGTTGGTTGGGGTGTTGGTTATTTCATTTTATGATGTGTCATCTCATCAAAGCGATGGCTCCTTGTATTCTTCAGAGTTTCTACAACAAGTTTCAGAATTAAGAAATCAAAGCCTGAATGATGAGTTGGCCTATCAGCTCACAGAGTCGCTGACCACTGAAGTGGGCGCTCGGCTGGCAGGCAGTGCAGGAGATGCCAAAGCTGTGGCCTGGGGTAAAGCCAAGTTTGAAGCACTTGGATTTGATCAAGTGACTCTTGAACCTGTGGTTTTCAATCGTTGGACTCGGGGCGAAGAAACGGCTTCAATACGCGCTCCTTATCCGCATGAACTGGCCATTACAGCCTTAGGCAGAACTTTACCCACTCCAGCTGAAGGCTTAACCGGAGAGGTTGTCCATTTTGCCACCATTGAAGACCTTGAAGCTGCTGATGAATCATTGGTCAAAGGAAAGATCACTTTTATCAGCAATCGCATGGAGAGGCATCAAGATGGGTCAGGATATGGTAAAGCTGTTAAAGCCAGAGGGATTGTGGCACAAGTCACAGCAGCCAAAGGCGGCATAGGCGCCATCATTCGTTCTATAGGTACGGATAACAATCGCACGCCACATACAGGAGCGGCCAAATATGATGCGGCCATTCCATCTGTACCTGCTGGAGCCATTTCAAACCCAGATGCGGACCTATTGGTTAATATGTTAAATCGTGAGCAAGCAGTCACCCTTAAAATGACACTGACCTCACATTGGGATGGTGAATACACATCTCACAATGTGATAGGAGACATGCTAGGCACGGAACAAGCCGATCAGTATATTGTAATTGGCTGCCATCTTGATTCATGGGACCTAGGCACAGGGGCAATAGATGATGCTTCTGGTTGTGGTGTCACCATGGCCGCTGCAAAATTAATCAAAGAGCACATCGGCCCTCTCAAGAAAACCATTCGTGTCATCTTATGGGCTAATGAGGAATATGGGTTATCCGGTGCGACCGCATATCATGAGGCACATAAGGACGAATTAAAGCAGCATATTTTAGGTGGTGAATCTGATTTTGGAGCAGGTGCTATCTATGGTTTTGGTACCAGGGTGGCTGACAGTGCATTTCCGATTGTAAAGGAGATGGTGCAGTTACTTGCGCCATTAGGGATCCAATTCACAAATAATAAAAGCAGTTCAGGTGCGGACTTAATACCTTTAAGAAAAGCGGGTATGGCGGTGTTCAGTTTAAGGCAAGATGGTACCAAATATTTTGATTATCATCACACTGCCAATGATACCTTGGATAAAATTGTACCTGAAGAATTGGCACAGAATGTTGCTGCTTGGATTGTGGTTGTTGCCTTGGCAGCCAATACAGAGCATGACTTTGGGTTTGGTTTGTCAGATGAATGAACCATTGATTTAAATATCAGCAGATTACCCATAAAAAAAGCCTGATCAATGATCAGGCTTTTTTCATTCTGATTCCAATTACCCAATTACGAGCGCATGGCTTTTAATTTTCTTACTGTGATAAAGCCAGTTAAGAGAATTAATAAATACATGCCCCATTGATTCAAAGTGGGAACCATCACCGGAGCTGAAATGGGGCCTGCTGTGGGTACCGTCTCAGTATCCGTTTCAGGATCAGTTGATGTTTCATCGGATACGCCTACTGCCACATTCACAATTTCACCGTTGTCTACGTCGGATTGTTGAACCACATAAGTACCTGTCAATATACAAACGTCACCAACAATCAATACAGCACAAGAGGTGTTGTTAGGTGTGATCATGTTGTCTGTAACCAATACATTATTTAATGTGATGTTGCCAACATTAGTCACAACGATATTAAAGGTTAATGTGTCATTTAAAGTGACTGTGCCAGAACCATCTTCATCGGCATTGGAACTCAGAGATTTGTCAATTGCCAATGCAGGATTGGTGGTAAGCGGTGTGATGAGGTTATCCTGAACAGGATTGGTTTCATCTGAGTCTGCAGTACCCGTATTAAGGATTTCACTGGCATCAACATCAGCTTGCTGAACCACATAGATACCAACCAATACACAAGTGGCAGCCGGTGCAACCGTTGCACAATTCATGACACTGGGGGTAATTAACGTATCAGTAACGATGACATTGTTCAATGTGATGTTACCTGTATTGGTAGCCACAATGGTATAGGTCAATGTGTCGTTCAAAGTAATGGATCCTGATGCATCTTCATCGGCATTGCCTGATAATGATTTATTAACTATCAATGCTGGGCTACCATCGACTGGAGTGTTGACCACATCGTCAACGGGTGGCGTTTCATCAGAATCGCCGGTCCCTGTGTTGTCTATAGAACCATTGGTCACATCTGCTGCAGTGACCACATATATTCCTATCAGGACACAAGTGCCACCAGGTGCAACGGTACCACAATTGTTACTGCTGGGGGTGATCATGGAATCACTGGCAGTCATGTTGTTCAATGGAATGTTACCGGTGTTGGTAACCGTTACAGTAAAGGTCAGGGTGTCGCCTTCTGTCACAGTTCCAGAGCCATCTTCATCGGCATTACCGGTCAAGGCTTTGGCTGTGGTTAAGGCAGGGGATCCAACAATTGGTGTAATTAACACATCATCCACCGGAGGTGTTTCATCTGAATCACCGGTACCGGTATTGCTGATAGAACCGTTGATGACATCGGCAGCTGTAACCACATAGGTGCCCACCAAGACACAAGTGCCGCCTGGAGCAACCGTACCACAGTTGTTGCTGCTCGGTGTGATCATGGTGTCACTGGCGGTCATGTTATTCAAAGGAATGTTGCCGGTGTTGGTCACAGTTACTGTGAACGTCAAGGTGTCATCTTCAGTTATGGTTCCACTGCCATCTTCATCGGCATTACCGGTTAAGGCTTTGGCAGTAGACAGCGCTGGTGTGCCAACTACATTGGTGATCACCACATCATCAACCGGAGGTGTTTCATCTGAATCACCCGTACCTGTGTTTGAGATTGAACCATTAAGCGCATCTGCAGCAGTGACCACATAAGTACCCACCAAGACACAGGTACCAGCTGGGGCCACAGTGCCACAGTTGTTGCTGCTAGGGGTAATCATCGAATCACTGGCTGTCATGTTATTCAAAGGGATGTTGCCGGTATTGGTCACAGTCACAGTGAAGGTCAAGGTATCACCTTCTGTCACAGTACCAGAGCCATCTTCATCGGCATTGTTGGTTAAGGCTTTGGCTGTGGTTAAGGCAGGGGATCCAACAATTGGTGTAATTAATACATCGTCAACTGGAGGTGTTTCATCTGAATCACCGGTGCCGGTGTTACTGATTGAGCCACTGATGACATCGGCATTGGTGACAACATAAGTACCCACCAAGACGCAAGTGCCGCCTGGAGCCACGGTACCACAGTTGTTGCTGCTGGGTGTGATCATCGAATCACTGGCAGTCATGTTGTTCAATGGAATGTTACCGGTGTTGGTTACTGTTACTGTAAAGGTCAGGGTGTCATCTTCGGTTATGGTACCTGAACCATCTTCATCGGCATTGTTGGTTAAGGCTTTGACTGTGCTCAGTGCTGGAGAACCAACCACATTGGTGATTACCACATCATCAACCGGTGGCGTTTCATCAGAATCACCCGTTCCAGTATTACTGATTGAACCATTGGTGACATCAACACCAGTCACCACATAAGTTCCTACCAAAACACAAGTACCACCTGGAGCCACAACGCCACAGTTGTTGCTGCTGGGTGTGATCATCGAATCACTGGCAGTCATGTTGTTCAATGGAATGTTTCCGGTGTTGGTAACCGTTACAGTAAAGGTCAGGGTGTCGCCTTCTGTCACAGTTCCAGAGCCATCTTCATCGGCATTGTTGGTTAAGGCTTTAGCGGTGGTTAAGGCTGGTGATCCGACCACATTGGTTATCACCACATCATCAACCGGCGGTGTTTCATCAGAATCACCGGTGCCGGTGTTGCTGATTGAGCCATTGGTGACATCGGCACCAGTCACCACATAAGTTCCTACCAGGACACAAGTGCCTCCAGGAGCCACAGTACCACAGTTGTTGCTGCTGGGCGTGATCATTGAATCAGAAGCAGTTAAGTTGTTCAATGGAATGTTACCGGTGTTGGTCACAGTCACAGTGAAGGTCAAGGTGTCACCTTCTGTAACAGTACCAGAGCCATCTTCATCGGCATTGTTGGTTAAGGCTTTGGCGGTGGTTAAGGCTGGTGATCCGACCACATTGGTTATCACCACATCATCAACCGGCGGTGTTTCATCAGAATCACCGGTGCCGGTGTTGCTGATTGAGCCATTGGTGACATCGGCACCAGTCACCACATAAGTTCCTACCAGGACACAAGTGCCTCCAGGAGCCACAGTACCACAGTTGTTGCTGCTGGGCGTAATCATCGAATCAGATGCGGTTAAGTTATTCACTGGAAAATCTCCAGTATTGGTCACAGTCACAGTGAATGTTAAGGTATCGTTTTCGGTCACTGTTCCACTGCCATCTTCATCGGCATTGTTGGTCAAGGCTTTGACTGTAGAGATTGAGTTTGCACCCAGACAAACCGGTAAATTGGTTACCGGTGGAGTGACTTCACTCGGCTGACCAGTAGCCCCCATAGTGGCTCCATTGGCTATGAATTCTGTAACAGCAGTAGATTCACTGATGCCGTTGACGCCACCTAAGGCTGTTGGCGTTCCGGTACCACCGCTGACCGCAATGACACCACCGCCACCGCCACCACCAGGGCCTTCATTTTCATCTCCAATCATCAGTTGGTCACCACCTTTACCACCATTGGCAGTTAAGTTCACAGATGCTGCTGTGGAATTAGCGGAAATCAATATGGTGCCGCCTGCGCCTCCACCACCAGGTGAATCATTATTGCCACCATTATCTGCTGTGTCGAAACCAATTTGACCGTTGGTATTGATGGTTCCTGTACCGGTTAAGTTATTGGTAATTAGGTAAACTAATCCGCCACCACGACCACCTGCACCAGCTCGTCCATTATTACCATCACCAGCGCCACCACCACCGCCAAAGAAAAGTCGGCCTGTGCTATTAAATGGTACTGGTCTGCCACCTAAGCCACCGCGTTCACGGCGTAAATTACCACCCCAAGCACCAGAACCAGGCGCCAGAGTTATGGCATCTTGATTACTTGAGCCATAAGTGTATCCGCCACGTCCACCACCTGAAGATGTGGTTAATGAGGTTAATGTGCCATCGATATCCCATGCATCACTCCAATCTACCGGTGCATTGTCTGGATTTCCTTGACCATTCCAAGCAGTACCATTGTCACCATTGGCGCCGCCGCCACCACCGCCGTTATGCGCATTACCGCCACCACCACCATTGGCAGGTGCACCACGACCGTAGCGACCATTGTTGGCATCATAGACAGCCGTAAAGCCCAAGATACTTTCGCCTTTTTCAGCGCCGTTGTTAGTGGAAGCTCCTCGATATAATGTAACGTCTGTACCTGCGCCAGTCGTGTCATTATCTACAGCACCACCACGAAAGCCAGCAGCTGACGCATCAATACTGCCATTGACAAGCAAATTATTGTTAACATCAATGGCTATCACACCACCTACAGTTCCATCCCATGGAGCGGTGATGATTGAGTTGCCAACGTTGACTGTTAAATCATTAAGTTGTGGGACCCGTACCACCTGAGTTGAACCTAAATCATAAGAGTAAATCAGACTGTTATTGCTACATAGTGTTCCATTTTCAGCCACCAAAACATCATTGCCAGAAACAGAAATGACTTCGTAGAGTTCATGTCTACCGGCATTACCTAGGTTAAATTCACCATAGGTACTGGTGTTACCATTGTCAGTATAAGTTGCACCTTGGGCTTGGTATAACATGATTAAGTCACCGACTGAAAGTCCAACACTGGCATAAATACCAGCAACGTCATTCAAGTCAGTGATGTCAGTCACTGTTAATGTCACGCCACCCACTGTGTTGACACCAGTCAAACCAGTAAAATAGTTAACCACTTGATTGCCAGCGACAACATAATCGCCGTCTTTACCTTTGATGGCAAACACAGAAAAAGTCAGGAATAACAGGCACAAGGCCATTACATTTTTCATACACACACTCTCTTTTTTTAGGGGAATAATTGGTGAGTAATTATATGGATATTGGTTGTTTTTAAACACCATTAATTATCAAAACCTGTCAACTCCTTCAAAATATACAACCCTTTTTCCAATTTAATTGCAAAATTCAAAATGACTTAATACATGCGACAATTTTGGTCAGAATTGTTACAATGTTTTCTTTGAATAAATTGAGAGTAGCGTATGACTGATAAAGTATCAATAGCCAAGTTTATCCCCTTGGTTTTAATTCTGATTTTGTTTTTAATCGGTTCAAGGTTTTGGGTCAGTGTTCCCGCTGGGCATGTTTCTGTGGCAACTTTATTTGGGGAAGTTCAAAAAAACACCTACCCTGAAGGTTTAACTATTCCAGTAAATCCATTATTAAAGTTTCATGAGTTCGATGTGAGGGAAAAAACGCATAAGGAACGGGCTCAAGTTCCATCACAAGATCAACTCCAAACCTCTATTGAGGTCAGTGTTCAGTTCCGGTTGAATGGCGAAATGGCATTTAACATCTTAAAAGAAACAGGAAATGTTGATAGCATGATTGCAGTTCAGTTGGTACCTAAATTACGGTCATTGCTCAGAGAGCAGGGTAAATCTGTTAAAAGGGCAGAAGATTTCTTTAAAGAAGAGACACAAGTTCAATTACAAGAAGAGTTAACTTCTGCATTGGCGGAATACCTAGAGCCAAAAGGCATCAGCGTTTCTGCTGTACTGATCCGAGACATATCGCTACCTCCATTCATCACCAAGGCCATTGAAGCCAAGAAAGAACGTGAACAAGAAGTTGAGAAACAAAAAGCTGAGCTGGAACGTTACAGAACAGAGCAACAACAATTGGTGGCCCAAGCTGAAGCACAAAGAAAAGCAGCTGAAGAGGAAGCCAAGAAAAGAAGGTTGTTGGCTGATGCACAAGCCTATGAAATTGAGAAAATTAACACAGCCATTGGTAACAACCCAAATTATGTGAAGTTACAGGCATTAGAAGCATTGAAGAGTATTTCAAAAGATCCAGCGTCTAAAATTTATTTTTTAGACAGTGATTCACCTCAACCTCTCCCGTTGATGCACATGTCTGACCCCAACAAATAATCATTACAAAAATGGATTGCGAGTTGAGTGCTGCACAACTCGCTTTTTTACAGGCTTGAACACCATAGGATTTGACAATGAAAACATTTGATTTTAAATCATTAGAACGCAGTTATTTAAAAGTGTTCAGGATCAGTTCACTCATCTTTGCTTTACTGATTTCATTGCCGTTCACCATCGGATCATCGGTATTTTGGGACTTTGGTTGGCCATTAAGAGTGGGTGCATTTTTAGCTATTTGGTTGTTGTTCTATGGGCTGATGCACTGGTATTCAATTCATTGGTACAGAGCTTATAAATATGGTTTGTCTGAAGCAGGACTAAGTATTCATAAAGGCGTATTTTGGCGCAGTCAATCAATGATTCCAAGAAATCGAGTGCAGCATATAGAC
>JBPOFV010000020.1:0-13021 GCA_051252335.1 Marinicella sp.
GTTCTCAGAAAGGAATTGCTCGCTAAAATGGGAGATTCTCAGCGAATTAATTTCTACCCAGAAAATATGGAACACCATGTCACTGTATTTACCGATATAGATTGTGGGTATTGTCGTAAATTGCATGCTGAAATGACTCAATACAATGACCTGGGTATAGGCATTTCGTACTTATTTTTCCCGCGTGCAGGATTGCAATCAGCTTCATTTGATAAAGCGGTCAATGTTTGGTGTGCTACAGATCAACAACAAGCAATGACATTGGCCAAAGCAGGTGAAACTGTTGAACCGCAAAAATGTGATAATCCAATTACAGACCATTACAAGGCTGGGTTGTCATCCGGTGTTTCAGGTACACCAGCACTGGTTTTAGATAATGGTATGATCATGCCTGGGTATTTACCACCACAACAATTAAAACAAAGGCTAGATGCCATTGCTTTAAACAAAAAATAAGAACAACAAAAAAAACTTATAAACCGGCCTACGGGTACTACCCGCATGCCGGTTTTTTTCGTTTTGGCAGTATTTTTAACGTTTTTATGCGGTTTTTCCTTGTCGACATAACGCATTGAATTGACATCATGTAAAATACCCTTTTTTTTATCTGTCGCCACCATGAATTTTCAACTGCTCACTTTTGTTGGAACCAATGTCTATTCGCCATTTAGGCTCAAAAAAATTAACCAAGAACTTACAGAAGACAACAGCCAAATGCATGTGCATTCAGCGGCTTACTTCTATGTTGTTGAAATTGACGGCACGTTAAGCCAAGATCAAATCAAACAAATTGAGGTTTTGTTAACAGCCAAGCAATTTTTTAATGAGCTAGATTCTGAGCATCAATTGATCATGCCTAGACCGGGTACGATTTCACCTTGGTCAACCAAAGCAACTGATATATTTCACCATTGTGGATTAAGTCAAGTTTCTCGAGTTGAAGCAGGTCGAATGCTACATGTCAATACGCCATGTGAACTTGGTAAAAAGATTGTTCATGACCGCATGACTGAAGATTTTTATCCAGACACTTCGGCACTTCGAGCATTGTTTGATCATCATGCTGCTAAACCGGTTAATACGGTTGAAATCAATGAATTTGGTCTAAAGGCAATCAGTGAACTAAACCAATCTTTGGGCTTGGCATTATCCGACGATGAAATCGATTATTTGTTTGAACAATACACGGCCGCAGGAAAACAGCCTACAGATGTTGAGCTCATGATGTTTGCGCAAGCAAATTCAGAGCATTGTCGTCATAAAATTTTCAATGCTGATTGGAAAATTGATGATGTTACACAAGCTCAATCACTGTTTAAGATGATAAAAAATACTGAGGCGAACAGTTCAAAACCTGCCTTGTCTGCTTACAAGGACAATGCAGCTGTGTTTTCAGGTGGGCCTGGAATGCGCTTAACAACAGATGCCAACCATCAATACAATACAGTCGCGCAAGAAATTGATGTATTGATAAAAGTTGAAACACATAACCACCCAACTGGGATAGAACCTTTTGCAGGTGCAGCTACTGGTTCAGGCGGCGAGATCAGAGACGAGGCTGCAACGGGTCAAGGTGCAAGACCCAAAGCTGGGTTGTGTGGATTTTCAGTCAGTCATCTTCATATTCCCGGTGACCAGCGAGCATGGGAGCACCATTCGCCAGGTACACCCAGTAGAATGGCTACTTCATTTGAAATCATGCAAAAAGGGCCGATAGGTGCTGCAGCCTTTAACAATGAATTTGGACGGCCCAATATTTGTGGTTATTTCCGAAGTTTTGAACATAAGGCTGATGTCAGCGACCAGTGGCGAGGTTATCATAAACCTATCATGTTGGCGGGTGGATTAGGAAATGTTAATCACATTCATACCAAAAAACAAGACACACAACCTGGTGATTATGTGATCGTTTTGGGTGGTCCCGCTATGTTGATCGGCTTAGGTGGTGGGGCGGCCAGTTCAATCAGCAGTGCAGATGGTCAAGAAGATTTAGATTTTGCATCTGTACAACGTGGTAACCCTGAAATGCAAAGACGATGTCAGGAAGTTATTGACAGGTGTTGGTTTGAAGAATCAGCAAGCCCCATTCGTTCAATTCACGATGTGGGCGCTGGTGGCTTATCAAATGCCATCCCTGAAATTTTAGATGATGCTGGTTTAGGCGGGGAAATTGAACTGAGAAAATTACAGATTGATCATGTTTCAATGTCACCCATGGAAATTTGGTGTAATGAATCACAAGAACGCTATGTGTTATCAATCAAGCCGGAAAAATTGGCTGAATTTGAATTAATATGTCAACGTGAACGTTGTCCGTTTGCAGTCATGGGACAAGCCACTGCTGAACAGACATTAAGGGTTAATGATCAGTTGTTTGGTAACCAACCTGTCGATATACCAATGAATTTGTTGTTTGGTAAAACCCCCAAAACAGCCATTAACATCCATACATCAGACCCACAAACAAAAAGCTTTGTCGCAACAGGTATTTCGCTCAGAGATCAAGTTGAACTGGTTTTATCTTTTCCCACAGTTGCCAGTAAAAAATATTTAATCACGATTGGTGACCGCACTGTATCTGGCCTGATCCACCGCGATCAAATGGTTGGGCCTTGGCAAGTTCCAGTGGCTGACTGCGGCATCACCTTACGTGATTATGAATCCTGTGCGGGTGAAGCAATGGCAGTGGGTGAACGAACACCGTTGGCCTTATTGAAACCAGCCGCTTCAGCCAGGATGGCTGTCAGTGAAGTATTAACCAATTTAATGGGCGTTGGGATTGAGCACTTAAGTGAGATCAAAATGTCTGCCAATTGGATGGCAGCCAGTTCTTCGCCAGGTGAATTTCAAGCTTTATTTGAAGCTGTTAAAGCCATAGGTATGGAGCTTTGTCCGGACCTGGATATCGGGATTCCTGTGGGTAAAGACTCCATGTCGATGAGCACTCAATGGCAGCAAGACGAGGTTAAAAAGTCGGTGGTGGCACCGCTGTCATTAATTGTGTCAGCTTTTGCTCCTGTGAGCGATGTAACACGGCACAAAACACCTCAGCTATCTGGAATCAATGGCAGTGAACTGTATTTATTTGATTTATCACATGGTAAAAATCGAATGGGTGGTTCGGTGTTGTATCAAGCGCAGAATCAAATGGGTGAGAACTGTCCAGATTTAGATCAAGCTCAAGACCTAGCAAAATTATTTGCTTTGATGACACAGGCTGTACAGAGTGATTTGATCTCGGCTTGTCATGACCGATCAGATGGTGGCTTATTGGCAGCGGCGGCAGAAATGAGTTTTGCTGGTCATTGTGGTTTGCGTCTGGAGATGAGCGCTGTGGCAAAATTAGATGAAGTCTTGTTCAATGAAGAACCGGGTATGTTGGTTGAAGTGCAACAAGACAAAAAAGTTGAATTTATGGCATTGGTGGATGCTTGTGAATTGAGTCATTTAGTGCAATTAATTGGGCATGTTGATGACAAGCTGGATTTTGTTATTGAACATCAGGCTGGCGAGGAACGATGGCGTGTAGCTGAATTAGAACAAATTTGGTCGGCTACCAGTCATCAAATGGCCATGCATCGAGACAATCCGGCTGTTGTTGAACAGGAGTTCAATGCCATTGGTACAAAAAACCCTGGTATACAGCCACATGTGAAATTTGACTATCACCATCAATTGATTCAAGCATTTGAGAATCAGAATAAACCGCAGGTGGCAATACTGAGAGAGCAAGGTGTGAATGGTCAAAATGAAATGGCCGCCGCGTTTATGCGTGCTGGATTTGATTGTGTTGATGTTCACATGCAAGATTTAATAGAAAAGAAAGTTGATTTAATGAAATTTGATGGCCTGGTTGCCTGTGGTGGTTTTTCATACGGAGATGTTTTAGGTGCGGGTTTGGGTTGGGCCAAAACCATATTGTTTAACCCAACGCTGCTGAATCAGTTCAAACAGTTTTTTGCACATGAAAACAAATTTGCTTTGGGCGTATGTAATGGCTGTCAAATGCTGTCCGGCTTACGTTCGATCATTCCAGGTGCTGAAAATTGGCCAGATTTTCTGCGCAATGAAAGTGAACAGTTTGAAGCGCGTTTCTCACAATTGGAAATCAGTCAATCGGACAACATATTTTTTAAAGGCATGTCAGGTGCTCAAATTCCAGTTGCCATTGCGCATGGTGAAGGTAGGGCAAATTTTGCAACGGCTCAAATTGATCAATCGCAAATTGTGGCTCAATATATAGACAACCATGGTGATGTCAGTATGCAATATCCATACAATCCGAACGGGTCGATGTCTTCGGCAGCTGCAGTCAGCGCGGCCAATGGCAGAGTGCTGGCCATGATGCCTCATCCGGAACGGGTTTTTAGAACCGCGCAAATGTCTTATGCGCCATCTGAGTGGGGTGAGAATTCTCCTTGGATGAGAATGTTTTATAATGCCAGGCTATTTATTGGTTAACTGAAATGGTGCAAAAGTCTCCTATCAAAGAATTACTGGTCAGTGCAATATTGTATTTGCCCTTGTGTTTTTTTGTGTGGTTTTTTGCGGCTGAATTATTGGTGCTACCTGTGAAGTGGATGGCTTCTTTGGCTTTGACTTGGTGGCAGCCAGATTTGTTTAATGGGATCAATCAGCAGCATTTTATGTTTCAGGTTCAGACTTTGATATTTCCACAAAACATACAAGGCCAAGGATCACAATTGGCGGTCATTGAAGTGGCCGTAAATCCAATGAAATATGGCTATGGCTTAGCCGTTTTTTCCGGCTTGGTTTTATCGGTGCCTAAACTTAAGAACCTATTTAAGGTGGCTCAAATTTTTACAGGCTTTTTGGTGGTATGTTGTATACAGGCTAATGGTGTTTTTTGGGAAACGCTTAAGTCTTTGCTGTTTTCTGGCGGAGATACTTTTCAAGCCATTTCTGCAACAGGCATCAGTCACAACTTAGTTGCAGCCATGTTTCAAATGTCCTATTTGATTTTACCAGCAGTGGTGCCAGTAGTACTGTGGGTTATTTTGAATAGGTGTTTTATTGAAGAAATTACCAAGTACAATAAGCAACACTAAAAATAGTGTTAATAATAGTTAAACTCATGTAGGTAGGTATAATCATAAGAAACTTTGTGGTGGTGCTATTGTCTGAGTGAAACAAGATAAAATTGAATGAGATGATTTTGAGCCAGAATCTTTGAAGATAACAACAATGAAATGATATGTCAGAAAATTTATTAGAACAAGAACAAGCGGAAGAAGCAAAAATTGAACTCACTTTTGAACAAAAGCTGAGTCAATATTTGGTCGATCAAGGCCGTTTAAAGGAAGAAGATTTGCAGCGTGGGTTACGCTTGAATAAAGAAAGTTTTGGTGTGTCATTGGTGCCATTGTTGGTTCGATTAGGTTTGGCTTCTGAAAGAGATGTTGCTCAGTCTATCAATGAACTGATGGGTTTTCCTTTGATTTCAGATAAGGACTTACCTGAGACCACTTCAGTGGAAGTGGAATTTCCTATCAGATACATGCGTGAAAGCCAATTTGTTCCGATCAAGGAAACTGAAAATAAATTAACTGTGGTCATGGTATACCCCTATGAAGAGTATTTGACCAAGGCCATTAAAATGGTAGCGGAAAAAGATTTGATCATAAAAATTGGTCTACCTTCTGATGTAGAAAACGCCATTGAGAAATACTATGGTGGCGGTAAATCTGCCATGGGTCAATTGGTGGAAGGATTATCCAATGAAGGTGGTGAGGTTGAAGATGTTGAACACCTGAAAGACCTGGCCAGTGAAGCTCCAGTCATTCGGTTGGTTAATATGATCATGCAGCGTGCGGTTGAATCAAGAGCATCTGATATTCACATTGAACCATTTGAAAACCGTTTGAAAGTACGTTATCGATTAGACGGTGTGTTGCATGAAGTGGAATCACCACCGGCCAGATCGACCGCAGCTGTGATCAGTCGTATTAAAATTATGGCTAAGCTCAACATTGCAGAGCGACGATTACCTCAAGATGGACGAATCATGTTGCGAGTTCAAGGTAAAGAGCTGGACTTGAGGGTTTCAACAGTACCCACTTCATACGGTGAAAGTGTGGTCATGCGGATATTGGATCGTGAAAGTATCGTATTTGATTTCAATCAATTAGGCTTTCGCAAACACACCTTGGATCCATTTTTAAAAGTACTGGAAATGCCACACGGTATTTTGTTAGTAACAGGTCCAACGGGTTCAGGTAAAACAACCACTTTATATACCGCTTTACAACGTCTTAATACCGAAGACCGCAAAATAATTACAGTAGAGGATCCTGTTGAGTATCAATTAACTGGGATTAATCAAATTCAAGCCAAGGCATCAATTGGCTTAGACTTCTCTTCGGCACTGCGGGCCATTGTAAGACAAGATCCAGACATCATTATGATTGGTGAGATGCGTGATTTAGAAACAGCGAAAATTGCGATCCAGTCTGCATTGACTGGCCACTTGGTGCTTTCTACCATTCATACCAACTCTGCTGCTGGCGGGATAACGCGAATGGTGGATATGGGTGTTGAAGATTATTTGTTAACCTCTACGGTCAACGGCTTGTTGGCCCAGCGGCTGGTACGTCGCTTGGATAAAAGCAGCATGGAAAAATACCAAGTGATGCCAGAAATGATAGATGAATTGGATTTAAGAAGGTTTTCAAATGATAAAGATTTGCATTTTTATCGTCCTCAGCCATCAGAAGAAAACCCAACCGGTTATTCTGGCAGGATGTCAATCTTAGAATGTTTGACCATGACCGAAGAACTCAGGCGCATGGTGATGAAAGGCGCCACGGCAGGGGAGTTGCAAAAACAAGCTCAAGCAGAAGGCATGCTAACCATGTACGAAGATGGTTTGCTCAAATGTTTAGCTGGTGATACCAGTTTTGAAGAAGTTATCAGGGTTTCACACGAATAATGGCACAATTTATCTACAAAGCAATTACGCCAACCGGCGAGCAGTTAGAAGGGCAGCTTGAAGCGGGTTCCCAAGCTGAAGTGATTGCAAAAATTCAAGAAGCAGGCAATATGCCGGTTTCAGCCAAAGAACTTAAGCCTGGTTTTTCTCTAGAAAACTTGATGGCTAAGCGCAGTAAGATCACACAAAAACAAGTGGGTTTTTTTACTGAGCAGTTGTCCACATTATTAAATTCTGGAATGCCATTGGATCGATCCTTATCGGTCATGATTGATTTAAGTGATGATGAACGAGTCAAGAACATGGTTGAACAAGTTCGCGATAAAGTACGCGGTGGTGGTACCTTGTCTGATGCACTCGAAGATCAACACGGCGTGTTTTCTACCATGTATTCAAACATGGTGAGGGCCGGTGAAATGGGTGGCTCCTTAGAAGTTTCTTTACAGCGACTCAGTGAATACCTGAAAAGTTCGAAAGAGCTGCGCGACTCAGTGGTTTCTGCCATGATTTATCCAGCCATTTTGATGGTATTAGCTGTGGGTTCATTGTTTATCTTATTGGCTAAAGTGGTGCCTAAGTTTAAGCCTTTGTTCGAAGATGCCAATATTGAATTGCCACTAATTACACAGATTGTGTTTGCTGCCGCTGCTGTTGTGCAAAGTTTTTGGTGGGTTTTGGTTATCTTGATCATAGTCGTGGTGATGTTATTTAAGCAGAAACTCAAGGAGCCCGAATTCAGGTTTAACTGGGATCAACGCATGTTAAATTTACCCTTGTTTGGGGAGTTGATCACCCGCGTAGAAACCGCAAAATTCACCCGTACTTTGGGCACCTTGGCAGACAGCGGTGTGCCCTTGTTGACAGGCTTGTCAGTGGCTAAAAAAGTGATCAACAACACAGTGATACTAAAAGCCATCACTGAGGCCACGGAAAAAGTAAAACATGGCGCGCCTTTATCAGAGGCTTTGTCGAAAGAAGAATCATTTCCAAAACTGGCTCAACAATTACTCAGTGTGGGTGAGGAGACAGGAAATTTAGATGAGATGCTGGTCAGAGCATCAGATACTTATGATGGTGAAGTGAAAAATACCATTGAGCGAATGTTGTCAGTGTTGGTGCCAGTGTTGGTATTGATCCTGGCAGGGTTTATTTTTACCATTGTGTTTGCCATCCTGATGCCGATGATGAACATGAGCGAATTAGTAGGATAATTTTTTATGATGAATAACAGAAAAAGACAACAAGGTTTCAGTTTGATTGAGGTGTTGGTGGTGATGACCATCTTGGCCGTAATTTTTGGGCTGGTGGTGTCAAATGTAACTGGTGGACAAGATAAAGCTAAGTACAAAGAAGCTAAAATCATGGTGCAAAAACTTTCACAATCAGTCAGTGAGTTTTATTTAGATACTGGCAGTATGCCAGACAGTTTAGACCAGTTATATAATGACAATGGTGATTCGATGTGGATGGGGCCTTATGTCAAAGAAAAAGACCTGAAAGATCCATGGGGCGAACCCTATCATTTCTCGGCCAATAGTCAACATGGTCAATCGTTTGATATTTACTCCTATGGGAAAGACAAAAGTCCCGGTGGTGATAAATTGGCCGCTGACATAGGTAACTGGCAGTAATCATGCGCAAGTCTGGTTTTACATTGATTGAGGTATTGGTTGTGTTGGTGATGTTGGCCGTGTTGGCTGGCACCGTAGCATTCAATATGTCAGGCTCATTAAAGGCCAGTAAAATCAGAGCAGCGAGTAAAGATTTGGTTGCGGCTTTGCGTTATACCCGCTCTCAAGCTGTGGTTAAGCACAAAGAACAGCGGTTGATGATTAATGTCACCACCAAGTCTTACCAAGTCCCAGGCAAACCCAAAGTTATGTTGCCAGAAGGGATGGAACTCAAAGTGTTTGCTGCAGAATCAGAAGTGCCGAGTGAGGATACGGCTGGCTTTCGTTTTTTTTCTGATGGTAGTTCAACAGGTGGTCGCATCACACTTATCTATGATGAAAGGTTCTGGCGAATCAATGTGGCTTGGCTAACCGGAGAAATTCGATTGTTCAAGGACACGGAAATTTAATGCGAAGGCTGCGGTTAAATAATCGATCTAAGTCTGCAGGCTTCACTTTGATTGAAGTGATAGCTTCGTTCACGATTTTGGCCATGACATTTATGGTGGTGTTGGAGATATTATCCAATTCCAGTACCAATACGATCAAGTCATCTGAAAGGACTCAAATATCCTTGTTGGCCCAAAGTAAAATGGATGAAGTGGGTTTAATCATACCGGTTGAAGAAGGCTCTGTTTCCGGCGCTTTCAATGATGACATCAATTGGGACATCATGATTCAACCTTATGAAGTTCCTTATGAAGGCAATGTTGTCATGGATTTTGCACCCGTTGAATTGTTTCATGTGAAGTTAACCATTAGTTGGTTTGATGGCTATGGTGAAAGGCGTGAAGTTGATTTCAATACCCTCAAAGCCATGTCACCGGATTTTGAAGCTCAAGGTCAAGGGCGGAGCCAAGGCAAGGGTCAAGGTCAAGGCCAAAATCAAGGAAGTGGCAAATGAAGACCAGAGCCATACAAGGTCAGCAAGGATTTACCCTGATCGAAGTGATTGTGGTTTTTACCTTGCTGGCAATGATAATGGCGATGATATTTTCTGGAATTGATTCAGGCCGTCGAACAGCTGAGAAAGGTGAGAAGCGCATTACTGCCATCAATGAAATTCGCGTGATCCAAGGAATTATTCGACACCAAGTTTCTCGATCTCAAGCCATGGGTGTGGCCGAATCAGATGAAGGTGAAATGTTGTTGTTTATCGGCAATGAAGACGCCATCACTTATGTAGGCCAAATGCCGGGTTATTTAGGTTCAGGTGGGCCGCATATACAAAAGCTGGAGTTGGTTGATGCAGATGGTGGTAAATTATTACAATTTACCCATGGGTTGATGAGTAATTATGATGACGAAAATGAGTTATCAGAGTTTGATGAAGCCGAACCCATTGTGTTATTAGAAAATATCAGGGATGGGGCCTTTTCCTTTATAGAGGTTGATGAAGAGGGTATACCAACTGATTGGCTGAATGAATTAGAAAACCCCACTGCTATGCCATTGATGGTGCAGTTGGACTTGGAAATGATGGCAGTGGCTAAAGAAAAATGGCCCACATTACAGGTGGCGATTCAAGTAGATGCATCAAGCTCATCTTCCAGGCGTAAAACCAGCACCATGAATATGCTGCAAAACAGAAGCAATCAAGGTGGTGGGCAAAATAATCGAGGCCAGAAACAATGATTAAAGAACGTGGTATAGCCTTGGTTTTGGTTCTCTGGGTGGCTTTGTTGATGAGTGTGATTGCGGGTAGTTTTGCACTATCTGCACGAACAGAAAGTTTGCAGTCCAGGATTTTGTTCAATGAAACTCAAGCACGGTTTCTGGCTGAAGCAGGATTGAATAGAGCTGTATTTGAATTGCGAAATCCGGACCCGGAAACTCGCTGGATTGCAGATGGGCGAACCCACAAAATCGAATTAGATGGCGCTCAAATAGAGATTAAAATAACCGATGAATCAGGGAAAATCGACCTGAATCAGGCCAGCGAGGAACTTTTGATTGGATTGTTTGCCTCATTGGGCATCGATTATGATGAAGCGATAGGTATCACTGATAAAATACTGGATTGGAAAGATGCCGATGAAGAAGTTAGGCTGGCTGGTGCAGAGGACAATGATTATTTTGCTGCTGGTTATAAGCATGGTGCCAAGGACGCTCCATTTGATACGGTTCCAGAATTGATTCAAGTGATGGGTATTGATTATGAAATGTACCGCAAATTGGAACCAGCATTGACAGTATACTCAGGCAGAAAGAATATCAATTTGGCTTTTGCCCCCAAAGAAGTACTGATGGCCATAGATGGCATCACAGCTGATATGGCAGATGCTTACTTAGCTGATAGGTATGCCATTGAGGACGTCAATGAACAGTTGCCTATTTTGGCTGAGGGTTATACTGGCCAACTGCGTGGAGGTGGTACCACTTTCAGTATTGTCAGTAAGGCCACATTACCGAATAAACAATTTGCAGAAATTGATGCCACCATCAGAATGGGTGGCAATTTACAAAGCCGACCATTTAGGGTGGTTCGCTGGAGAGATAACGAGCACAAATGACAACATACATAGAAAAAATATCAGAACCAATAATGCAGTGGTACCAAACCTCAAGTATCCATGCGTTTTTTAACTGGTGGTCTCATGAATTGAAAGGCTTGGTGCCAGAACAATACAGGACAGCCTTGTTCCCAGAATCGGTAGCTGTTTATGTGACGGGTATAGAAGATGAAGAAAATGGTGTCCATATATGGCAGTCAACTGATGAAGGTTTGCAGCAAATAACTTTTGACGATTCTGTTAAAGGCAAAGAGTGGTGGCATAAATTGAATCATTATTTGGGTATCAGCGAGGTTGAAACTGAAGTCACATATTTATTGCCTGAAGCAGGTGTATTGGCTAGAAATGTTGCCATGCCTATTGCTGTTATCAATGACATTGACTCAGTGCTTTCATTTGAACTGGATAAATACATCCCTTTCAAAGTTGAAGATGTGGTGTTCTCGTATCGTAAGGGCGATGTGGTTGAAGGCAGTGAAAAGTTTCCAATCATGCTTACTGCAATAAAGAAAAAAGAGTTAAGTCACCTGATTGATTTATTTGAAACAAAAGGGTTGCAGTTATCTAGTATCGATGTCAATTTGGGCACGGCTGAAGCGCCTGCTAAGCTTGGCGTTAATTTGTTGCCAAAAGAAATTCGCAAGAAAAAAGATTGGACCAAAATTAAATGGAACGCAGCCTTGGGTTTTGTTGCCATATTATTATTGGGGTTCGTGATGTATTCATCATTGGATAATAAGCGAGCGAAAATCGAATCATTGGAAGCACAAGTGAGCGAATTAAAAAAGGATGCAAGGCGGGCAAAACTGTTAGAGACTCAACTTAATGAGTCAATTCAAGCCGCAAACTTTCTGGGCAACTTAAAAGAAAACATGCCAAGTCGCTTACTCATGTTGAAAGAGTTGACGCAAATGATTCCATCAAACACGTATTTAACTCGGATCATGATTGATGAAGCTCGTTTAGAAGTGGTAGGACAATCAGATAATGCCAATGCCTTGGTACCCATATTGAACCAATCATCCATTTGGTATGAACCGCAAATCATTGGTAATGTGACTCAAGATGCCAGAACCGGGAAAGAGAAATTTACGATTAAATCAGAACTTAAATTATTGAGCGAAGAGGAGAGTGGCAATGAATCTTGATCCCAGAATCAGTAAATGGTCGGCAGTGATGGTGTTGCTGTTGTTATTCGTCATTGTGTATTTTTTATTCGTACATTGGTTTTTTGTGGCACATGCTGGATTAAATGAAGAAATTGAATCTTTGAACGAATCACGCCAACAATTCATCAATGAAGCTGCCAAGACACCTGATTTAAGAAAAATGTTACAAGATGTTAAGGCGGAGGTAGGATCCAATAATGAATTCCTGCAAGCTGATTCAAAGAATTTAGGCAATGCTGAGATTACATCAATTTTTAAAAACATTGTAAATCAGCAAACAGAAAATACATCAGATTGTCAAATTATCAGCCAATCTCCAACTCAAGATCGAGATCCAGAGCAATTTGAAAAAATAATATTGCGTGTTAGAATGCGCTGCCAATATGCGGTCTTCGTTAAAATTACTGAACTGATGGAAGAGAATATTCCATCGTTATTTGTCAACGATTTACGTTTAGAAACCAGGAATGTGAATCGTTACAGAAAAAATGCCAAACAAACAACCGCACCTGACAATTTAGAGATCCGGTTTGATTTGTATGCTTATTTAAAAAACCCAGTTGAAAAGAAAGATGAAAAATAATTTATTTGCCAATGTTTTGCTGGGATTTATCGGAATCTTATTGCTGCTTGCAGCCTTGCAAATGTTTGGATGGGGGCGAGGAACTGATTCTCTGGAGCCTGAATTATTTGATGTATCTACTTTGAATCAGTTGGAAG
>JBPOFV010000021.1:0-12984 GCA_051252335.1 Marinicella sp.
GTTGGGGCTTTTTTTTGTCTTGAATTTACTAAAACCACTGGCGCTGGACATGTTTGTTCGCTGCGCGCATGCGCACTGGCTCAGGTAAACAGTGCATGATTCCTGATTTAAAGTATGCAGTCAGCTGTTTACCCTTTGGAAAACAGCTGCGCTGTTTAACTACAATAAGCTCGGTTCCGAGACCGGCAACTCAGCCAGAAATTAAATCCTATAACGCCAGGATCTTATAAGTAGAAAAAGCCTCAACAAATTAAAACCTGACAACTCAGAGCTCAATTATTAACCAGCTTGGAATGAATAAATATATGATACCCTGCACCAATTGTTACTCATCATGAATATTGTGAGCGATAAGTTAAATTATATCTAACGGCTACAGCTCTCAACATAATAGATAAGAAGTAGTTAAATGGGTTGATATGATAAGGCATTGCCTTTTTGATAGGCAAAAACATCTGTTGTTTTTGGCTTCATGGGAAGCGCACAGAGAGCATAATTCTATACATACAATACAATTAAGTCATATTGAATGAGTTGATTTATGCTTTAGTTTTTAATGAAGTTTATATCGACGATAGGTAAATAATGCACCTATCATTGTCAGTGCCAAAACCAACAGGCCAAAAAATCTTAACCCTGGAACTTGTTGTGGTGGCAAGCCAGAAACGATTGAACCATTGATGATAAAGGGTAATCCTTGATTAGTTAAAGTTCCTAAATCTTGCAAGTTACCATAGCTGACGCCATTGTCTATAGATAATAAGGCATTGCCCGTTGTGTCTTGGCCAGGTAGGGTGATGTGAGGTACGAATGGCCCTGATGGTCCGCTGCCATCTGTTTGCCAATCCAGCCAATAGGTGCCTGGCGCTAATTCCATATTTATTACTACATTGCTGATGGCAATTTGTCTGTCATCAGCCATTCCTTGTGAATCTTCATTAACCCTTAAAATTCCTGCAGGAACAGTTGAATTTAAAACATTGGTGCTGTCATCTCCAAAAATGATTGTGCTGCCGATGTCATTTGGGTTACCGTCCCAAATCCTGAGGTTAATGGCAGTTATGGTCGATGCCGTTTCATTGGTCTGGTAGGCATAAAAATCAATTGAGTTTATTTGCCAGGGCATTCCAGTAATGGTGAAGTCATCTGCAACTCGAAGATTAGCAGCTGAATGATGTGCTGTTCCAAATGAAGCCATTGAAAGATTACTGCTTTCTAACACGCTTTCATCTAAGCCACCTACACCAGTACCTATACTGGTTATTATAGGGCCGTTGTCATACAGTGAACCACCAGATTTTTGCACCTGGGTACTGGCATGTAATGTTGACACAGTTATTAGAAATAAAACACCTACCATACACTTATTCATTTTCACATCCACCCTTTGATTTTGCTCCATATTGTACGTTGAATAAATCCCATTTTTCAAATGTAAGTAAATAAAAATATAAAAATTTTAAGAAATACACTCAAGTATTTGATAATTAAAGTTTTAGTGTTTTAAGACCTGGCTTTGCAAGCAGGTAAACTAAAGTTTAATAATTCAACAAGATGATAGCTAAAAGAATTCATTCAGATCTTATACATATTTAATGCCATATTGAAAATTCAAATCGAACGACAACAGAAGTGTGACAGAGTTCAAAAAAAACATTGTTTAATATTTATCAATCAGATACAATTATTATAAGAGAAGTTGTTTGAATTGCGATACCACCAGTAAAATAATCATAAATTTTAAGTTCATCATGGTGACGTTAATTGGTTTCTCTTAAATATATAAAAAGCCTGTTGGGGGGTGGGATTTTAATCAATGAAAAGGAGTGTTTCACTCTAAGTTGTATTCAACTTGGAATTTTAAAATTTCTTTAATCTTTCCTGACATACCTAATTAAAAAGCTAGCTGTGGTTTGATGCCATGGTTATTAATAATAAAAAGTGGGCAGATTGAGAATATGAGTAGTTATGCTAAGCAGGGCCGTAAGTTTGGGTGGGTTTTATTATTTATCAGTCAAGCATTATGGGCTGTAGATTTAGACCTTTCTTTAGATTCAAATCCAACTGAGTTCGAACCAGGTTCTACCGAGACTGGAACCTATCAAATGACCATTTCTAAGCCCAATGGTACATCTGATGTTACATCAATCATAGTTACATCATCATTCACAGGAAGCGCAGATTCGGTTTCTTCACTAACTTGGTCTTGTTCAGCCGCTGGAGCGTCTTCATGCGACTCGGCAGGAACCACAGTAAATAACAACACCTCTTTCACAACTGAATTTGATTTAAGCGGTGATGGTAATGATGTAACCATTCAAATCACCAGTGTCACTTATAACTCTGATATTTTTAATGATTTGACTTTTACCACTGAAATTACTGATTTGGGTGATGTCGGTGCAAGTAATAATTCGGACAGTGATACAGGAAATAATATGGCGTCCGCCAATCTTGGCAGGGATTCAGTTACAGACATCAGTATTTCAGTTTCAGATTCACAAGCTACCTATACGCCAGGAAGTTCGGCTTCTTATACAATCACAGTAGCCAATGCAGGTCCCAGCGATGCTGCAGGAATTAACGTAACAGATGGTACGCCTCCAAGTGATTTAAATATCACCAGTTGGTCTTGCACACCAACCATCTCATGTTCCCCTAATACAGGCGGTAGTGATGTTGACGTCGATTTAGATTTGGCAGCCTCAACTCAAGCTGAAATAGTAGTGATAGGCAGTTATGATTCAGCAGCCGTTGCAGCTTCTTTGGAATACGCAGTAGAAGCTGCTATAGAAGATGTTGATGCCACTGATCCTGATGGTTCTCCAGAAACGGCTTCTGATATAGATACCATCAATCCGATTGCTAATTTGTCGATTGCAGTAGATACCGCAAACCCGCTCACCACGACTTATACACCAGGTACTTCTGAAACCTATGAGGTAATTGTGACTAACGCTGGGCCTTCTGATGTTTCAGGTGTTACAGTTATTGATAATAACCTCAGTGAGTTTTCCAGCATCAGTTGGACTTGTGTAGCCAGTGCAGGAAGTAGTTGTGTAGGTGGTACCGGTAATTTAAATACAACAGTTGATTTGATTCAAAATGGTACAGCCACATTCTCTGTTGATGTGACCTTTGATTCAGCCTATGATTCTGGAACAACGCCTGACCCACTGGTATATACAGTAACAGCGACTAATCCAGATGGCTATAATGTTGATTCACCAGATAGTTCAAAAGAATTATTTGTTGACTTGGAGTCTAATCTGGTCATGACCTTGGATGATGGAGCTGTTACCTATGTTCCAGGTTTAAGTGGCACCTTTACTGCAACATTAACCAATAACGGACCATCTGATGTAACTGGTGTGACAGTGGTTGACAGTGATTTGACTGAAATTTCCAGTATTTCATGGACTTGTTCAGTGACAGATGCAAACAGCAGTTGTCCTGCTGGGCCAGATACCATGCCAGTTGACACAACCGTTGATTTGGCTGCAGGAGACTCAGCCATATTTACCATTGATGTGAACTACCTTTCTGGTGCAACCACTAACCCGTTGATTTATCAAATTATTGCGACAAATCCGATTGACGTTGATGGTGATTCACCAGCCATTGGGACTGATGGTGATGATGATTTAAACCGTCAGGTAGATTTGACAATTACCAAGGAGAGTAAAACAGGGGACTTTGTACCCAGTGAGCCATTTACTTATACAATTGTTGTCACCAATGCAGGCCCAAGTGATTTAGGTGCTGCAGAAGACGGAGGCACTCCAGCTGAAAATGTTCTGACTGTGTTAGATACAATTGACAGCACTCTGGCTGAGCACCCATCAGAGTGTAATGGTGGAACCAGTGAACCTTGTTGGGAATATTGTCCAAGTGATTTGGGTGTTCCAAATTCAGACATCAGTCCAGATAATTGTCCAGGTACTTCAGACATTCCATTGGATAATGGATATAGCATGAATGTACCCATGCATTTAGCAGCTGGCAGCAGTTCTGAAATCAGAATTCATGCACGTATTGCTGATAGCACGGGCAGCAACTGCGACAGTTCATTGCCTGATTTTGCTACTGATAGAGAATTGTGTAATACAGTGACCACGATATTAGATGAAACTACCACTGAAAATGTTGGAACACAAAACCCATTGTCTGCATTTGTTGTCAATGATATTGTGGTTGGAACCGATTTAGTCGTTACAAAAACTGATGGCTTAACTGCTGCGTCACCAGGAACGGACATTTCTTATGAAATTGTGGTTAGAAATGATGGCTTTACCGATGCCAATGGCATCACGGTTGCCGATATGTTGCCGATCTACCCAACTGAAAATGCAGGATTTGTTACTGGAAGTATTTCATGGGTATGTGAAACCAATGATGCCAACGCTTGTTGTGTTACGCAAAGTACCTCTTGCGGGCTTAATAGCCCAGTAATGGGATCAGGTGATGATTTAATGGCCACTATTGATTTAGGCGGTCAATCAGAAGTTAAATTCACTGTTACAGGAAGCATCAGTAATTTAGCCAGCGGAACAATAAGTAATACAGCAACAGCTACTTTGCCTGTTGGCATTGATGAAACTGACAACAGTAATAATTCTGCGACTGATGATGATACAGTTTTGGGTGCAGAATCTGATGTGTCTGTCACCAAAGAGTTGTTGGGTGCAACAGGTAATACAAGCAATGATTTAATAACAGATCTGCAGTATGAAATCGTTGTCACCAATAATGGTCCATCATTTGCAGATAACATTGAAGTAGATGATTTGTTGTCTGATGATGAATTTGATCAATCTACTGCTACTTGGACCTGCTCAATTCAAGGTTCAGGAAATTGCGATGAGGTTGGACCTATATCGAATGGTGTCATCGACACCACTGTTGATTTGGCTGTTGGTTCTACTGCCACATTCAATTTAACTGTAAGTACTGACCCATCTCCACAAGGTTCAGTCGTAAATACAGTCATTGTCAAAGCCAGTGGATTCGATCCTGTTGCCATCAATGATAACGATACCGTAGAGTACGCTTTATCTGGTACTGCGCGTTTGCGAATTGAAAATGATGATGCACTTAATACGGCCACTCCAGGCTTACCTACCAGTTATACCGTCAGGGTCCAAAATGAAGGTCCGGACAATGTGTTTGGTGCAACAGTTGAAAACCTTTTTCCTGCAGACCTTACTGATGTTGAATGGACATGTAGTGCCATTTCTCCCATTCCAGGAGATTTAACTTTATTTCAATCCTCTGATCAAACGATTAATGGTACAGACATCATATTAAGTCCCGATGGCAGTCACGTCTATATTGCATCTCCTGATGTCGATGGCGCATCACCGTATGAGAGCCGTTTGTATGTGTTTGAAAGAAACACCACACCAGGCGCTGATTTTGGACAAATTACTTTTGTTGAATATTTAATCCAAGGCGACAGTGGAATTGATGGAATTGAAGCCATAGTTGAATTTCAAATGAGTCTTGATGGTGCCTATTTGTATGCCTTATCAACAGAGCCTGATGATACCATTGCTGCAATTGCTACATTCTCAAGAAATAACAACAGGCTGTCACCAGATTTTGGCCGTTTAACATTTTTAAATGCTGTTACTGACCAAATGCCTGCATCTGTCGTTGATTTGTTGTTGTCTCCTGATCAAAAACATGTCTATGTGACAGGTGATGATGAAATTATAAGATTCGCTCGTGATACGGGTACAGGATTATTAAGTCATGAACAAACTGATGCAAATACCGTGGCGGGTCACATGGTCATCAGTTCTGATGGTTCTCATATGTATGTGGTTGATGAGATAAGCGACCAAATAGATGCATATGATCGAGAAACTGATGAAGGTGTGGGAACTTTTGGTGATCTTACAAGCTTAAATAGTGTAACTGATGCTGATATTGATATGGTAACAGACATGGTATTCAGTGCTGATGATAAAAGTATCTATTTGGCAGCAACTGGAACAGATAAACTGGTTGTGATTGACAGAGATTTATCCAGTGGAATGATCAGTTTCGCTGCCAGTTATAACGATGCAGATTTCTCCTTTGAAGCGGGTGAAACATTGGTTGGTATGAATCAGCTATCCATCAGTCCAGATGGTGAGCATTTATTTGTTAGTAATCCAGTTCCTTCTGACGCTAATGACGGAAATTTATTGGTCTTAAGTAGAAATAGCAACGGTTTCCTCAGTAAAGATCAAGAAATTTCTGAGGAAGGAACGCAAGGCTTGAATGATGTTCTTGTGACACATGACGGTAAACAAGTGTTAACGACGGCAACAGATGGTAAAACATTGATGGCTTTTGATCGTCGTCAACCAGACCCAACATTCTCTTTCGTTGAAGTTGAAATTGATCAACAAGATGATTTGGCAGATTCTGCAGGAATTGTTGATGGCTTATTAGGTGCAGCTGCAGTGGTGGTCAGTGATGATGGTTCACATGTATATACAGCAAGCATAGGGGCTAACTCTATAGCTGTTTTCGAAAGAGACAGCACCAAAGGATCGACAGCTCTGACACGTGGAGAACATTTGTTATTTATCGACAGTTATCAAGATGGTGCTTCTGGAATCACTGGCTTGGCCGATGTGAACTCTCTATTTATTACACCAAATGGTGAGTATCTGTATGCGGGAAGCAGAGACGAAAGTACATTGGCAGTATTCAGTCGACAAATGGATGGCACTTTGACATTCGTCACCAGTTATAGCCATTCAACTGGAGTGACCGATGGCTTATTAGGTATTTCAGATATTGTCGTGGATGACAATTCACAATCATTGTATGTAGTTGGACAGTTTGAGGCTTCTGTCGCTCACTATTCAATCAATGGATCAGGCGAATTATCTTTGGTTGGGGCTATTGCTAATGGCGATGTTGGCGTCAGCGGTTTAGGTGGTGCACGTACTGTGACACTAACACCAGATGGAGACCACTTGATCGTGGGTGGTGGTATTGATGATAGCATTGTGGTTCTTGATCGATCATTGATAGATGGTCAAATTGTATTCAAGCAACACTTAGCAGGGGTCGGTGACCAACCCATGGATGTGGCTGTTTCACCTGATGGCGAACATATATATGTTGCATCAGCCAACGACAGTAGATTGACAGTTATAAACAGAAATAACAATGCCGTATCTGCGGAATATGGGCAAGTTACTATCAATACTTCATACATTGATAATGTTGGTGGATTTAATGAACTGTTGGGATTACGTGCAGTCGTGGTCAGCCCAGATGGCAATAAAGTCTATGTGGGTGCTGAGTTTGATGCAGCTGTTTCAGTATTAGACAGAGACTCGAACCCACAGAGTGCCAGTTTTGGAAGATTGGCAGTGGTTGAAGTTCAAAAAGATGATGTAGATGGAGTAAACGGCCTGAATCAATTATATGATCTGGCAGTAAGCCGTGATTCTCGTCATGTTTATGCCGTTGGATTCGGGGATAATGCACTGGCAGCTTTTGTGTTGGGAATAGGATCTTCATGTAGTACACAAGGCAGCGGAAATATTCTAGATGTGGTTGATATTGGCAGTAATGGAACGTTGACTTATTCCGTCACAGGTACCATCCGTTCTGATGCCACAGGGAGTATCGTAACTGAAGCACGAATCTTACCACCCAATAATTTCACGGTTGATCTACCTTTAGATAATTGTGCAAACCCAGGTGTTTATGCCAATGATAATTGCGATCAAGATTCTACTACATTGGTTCCAATCACTGATTTAGCAATCAGCAAAAGCAATGGACAATTATCAGCAATTGCTGGACAGCCTACAGAATATGAAATTCGAGTCACCAATGCTGGGCCGTCTGATGCCAGAAGTAATTCTTCTGAGCGTGTGATGGTGAAAGATATATTGGTGACAAATTCTGCCTCCGATCAGTTTGAGCCTGGTTCAATTTCATGGACCTGTGAAGCTGTTGGTTCTGGTTCATTGACATTCCTTGATGCAGTCATTAATGATGTCGATGGCGTTCAAGGGATGGCAGGTGTGTCGTCAGTGGCATATGCTGAAAATTTAGCAGGCTTAGGCCCTCATGTAATTGCAACCAGTGTCATTGACAATGGCTTATTGATTTTCTCAGTGGATATTTTGACGGGTGAATTAACTCAAGTTCTACCACTCATAACCGCAACACCAGGAATCAGTATTACCGGTGCGCGCGATGTCATGGTTATTGATGATGATATATATGTTGCAAGCCAAGTTGATGATTCGTTGGTGGCATTTCATGCCCAAGATAATTCAGGGTCATTAGAGATTCAATGGGTAGAAAATCATGAGTTCCCAACAGTTTCAACTGGTTTGAATCAGGCTGTGTATGTGACTTCATCTGCCGATGGAGCACATGTTTATGTAGCCGGTGCCAATGATGATGCTGTGGTGGTTTTTGGCAGAGATTTAGGCACAGGTGCATTGTTAAATACAGCTGTAGTCAATGGCTTGGGCCAAGGTCTCAGCGGGGTAAATACCCTGGCAGTCTCAAGCGATGGCTATTCAGTTTACACCAGTGGCTTTAACGACAATGAAATTGGCAGATACAGTCGAGATCTGGTTACTGGAGATTTGACATTTATTGAAGTGATCAATAGCCCTGGTGTTGTGTTTGATGCCGTGAGTTCAATTGAGGTATCACCTGATGACAATCATGTTTATATCACCAGTGCGGGTAATCATCGAATTTATACGTTTGCCAGAGACACCAGTGTAGCTACTTCATCATCTGATTACGGTTCTTTGTCTATTGTTCAAACAGTTGAGCAAGGCGAGGATGGTGTAAGCGGTTTATTAATGCCTTCAGATATTTTAATTTCTGAAGATGGTAGACATGCTTATGTCAGTTCAGAACAATCGGATGCAGTGGTTTGGTTTGCGCGTAATGACAGTTCGGGTACTCTTGTATTCGGAGGTTTGATCAGTGACTTAATTGCATCGGTTGATGGGTTGAATGGTGCCATAGCTTTGGCTGCTGATTCAAGTGGTCAATATATTTATGTAGCTGGCTCACAAGACAATGGGATTGCGGTATTAACCCGTTCAAGTGATTCATTCTGTCCAGCAGCAGGTAGCGGGAACTTGTCAGAATTAGATGGTTCGATTGATGCTGGCATACCAGTCGACTTAGCTGTTAATGGCCAATTGATATTTAAAGTCAACGCCACAGTTGCTGCAGATGCAACAGGTACCTTAACCAATGAAGCCAGCGTTTTAAGTTGTGAATTACCCTTAACGGATCCTGTTGAGCTATGTATAGGCTCAGATCCAAACACCACCAACAATACAGCCATTGACAATGATGTATTAAACCCAACAGCCGATTTGATGATCAGCAAGACTGATGGAGTCTCGGAATACGAAGGGTTAACTGGAGCCAGTCAGGTGACAGGTGATGATCAGTATTTATATGTAGCTGCAAGCCAAGATAACGCCATCAGTATTTTCAAAAGAGAATCCAACTCAGGCGATGGTGAATTCGGTTTACTTACTTATCTGGGTCAAAGGAAAAATGGTTTAGATGGTGTTTCAGGTTTACTGGGTGCCTCTGATGTCCTTTTGAGTACTGATGGGCAAACACTTTATGCGGCTGGTAGCGGTGATAACTCTGTTGTGGTCTTCAATAAAGAGTCAAATGGTCAACTGACATTTGTAGAAAAATTAACCAGTGGCGTGTTTGGTGTCACTGGAATTGAAGGAGTCTCAAACTTAAGCGTTTCATCTGATGGTGCTCATTTATATGCCACAGGACCGTTAACCAATTCATTGGCCGTATTTGAAATTAATCAAACAGGTGGCGTTGACCATGGTAAGTTGACTTTCATACAACATTTGCAAAATGCTGTAGATGGCGTCAGCGGTTTAGCCAATGCCAGTGATGTTCTGGTCTCACAAGATAATATGCATGTCTATGTGACTTCTGAGTCTGGTCATTCTGTTAGCTTGTTCTTGAGAAATCCTAACGATGCCAGTGTTTCATATGGCCAATTAAGTTACCAAGCTTCTTATATTGATGATATTGATGGCATTGGTGGCATGATGGGTGCGAAAAAAATGGCCATAGACATCAATGGAGAATATTTATATGTGCTTGGATCAGTAGACCAAGCATTGGTTGTCTTTGGCAGGGATGACACCACCGGCGAATTAAGTTTTATTGAATTTAAACAAAATGGAACCAGCGGTGTTGTGGGGCTAAACTTAGCTCACGATCTGGTGATCAGTCTCGATCAACAATCTCTTTATGTGGCTGGTCGTGGTGAAAACGCTTTGGTTAGGTTTAACCGTGATCAAATTGATGGAACTTTAGACTTTGCTGACGTCATCAATGATGGTGATGGCTTAGCTCAACCAGGAACTTTCGTTGATGGTTTGTCTGGTGTGGCGGGTCTATTTATGCCAAGTGATGATCAACATTTATATGTGGTTGCAGACCAAGATCATTCCATCACAGTTTTTAATCGAGATGTCAGCAGCCCAGCTCCTGATCTTGGGATACTCACTTTAAATGATGTGTTGATTAATGGCCGTGGTGGCGTTGCACCTGGAACTGAGTTGACATATTTAATTGTGGCCAGTAATGCAGGTCCCAGTGATGTAGAGAAAGCTCGAGTTGTAGATATATTCCCACCTGAATTTCAAAGCATTTCATTCGAGTGTTTTCCCTTGTTAGGTGCAGGTTGTACGACCGGTGTTCAAAGCGGCAATGTAGATATATTGGTTGATTTGCCTGTTGGCTCTTCTATAGAAATATTGGCCACTGGTGTTTTAAGACCAGACGCTTCAGGTGTTGTGACGAACACCGCAACCATTGCATCTTCTACAGTTCCGGAATTTGCAGTCAGTGATCCTGATTTGAGCAACAATACGGCTACAGATGATGACACCGTGTTATTTGTAGCATCTGATTTAACTTTAACCAAAGACAATGGTGTAACAGAATCTATTCCAGGAGCACCCGTAAGCTATACAATTACTGTATCAAATGATGCAACATTACCTAACAACAACATTCCAGCTGATGTGTCAGGCGTGGTTATTACTGATATTGTGCCAGAAGCCATCAGTGATGTATCTTGGACGTGCCAGGCATTTCCATTACCAGGTTTGTTAGATGATGGAGATGGTAATGGTTCCACAGATAACTACATCAGTAATACAGAATTGGATTTGTACAATGACTTGATTATTCATACCAATGAAGAATTGGCTTATGCAGTCGGTGAATCAGCTGGTGAATCTGTGTTGTTGATTTACCAAAGAAATAGCCGCTCAGGTGAATTAATAGAAATTCAAAGGGTGGTATCAAGTGACATCGGTGTCAATGGATTAGCAGGGGCGCAAGCAATAGCTATCTCACCTGATAGCAGACAACTTTATGTGGTTTCAAATATTGATGATGCCATTACCACATGGACTATAGATGCAAATACTGGCTTAGTGACTTATGCAGGTGCATTGATAGATGGTATATCTGGTGTCAATGGTTTAGGTGGTGCTGTAGATGTTTTGGTTGCCAGTGATGGCTTGCATATTTATGTTGCAGGTAAAGCTGACAATGCCATTGCCATTTTCAATCGTGATATAGGGTCTGGTTTACTCAATTACAATTCATTCTTAACTGGTGTTGAAGGCTTATCGGGAATCAATGCTTTAGTTCAAGCAGGTGAGTACATTGTAGTTGCTTCTGAAACCAATCAATCTGTCGCTACTTTCACTCGCAGCATACAAAATGGTTTATTGGTTTCTGCTGATGTACTCCAAGATTTTGAAATTCCAGGTTCTGTATTGAATCAACCCAAAGATGTGGTATTTGCTAACAATCAAATATTGGTGGCAAGTTTTGGTAGTGATGCCATTTCAATATTCGACTTAGATCCCAATGATGGATTAATGAATTTCTCATCAGTTATCACACAGGGAGATACAGGAGTGACTCATTTGGAAGGACCTGAAAGTATTTCAGTCAGTTCCACAGGCGAACTCATGTATGTAGGTTCATCAGTCAGTGAGGCCATCATGCTATTCATATACAATGGTGTTAATTATGATGTCGCAAGTACCATTTATGACACCGCATTAATTCCTGATTTGGATTCAGTTAATCAAGTGGTTATGAGTTCAGGTGGGACCCATTTATATGCATTAAGTGATGAGTTGGTATTAACAGAAATCCAAAATGGCTCATCTTGTACCCAAAGTGGAACTGGCTCACTTAATGATGTAGCGAACATAGTATCAATGGGTTATGTTGAATACACATTGAATGGCACAATTTTACCAACAGCTACAGGCATTCTAAGTAATACAGCATCTGCCTTAATGAGCGGTGATGCGGTCGAGTTGAATCCGGAAGACAATATCGATACAGATGAAGATACATTGGTGCCAACTTCTGACCTCAGTGTGACCAAAGATGATGGGTTAATTGAAGTGGTTGCTGGTACAGATTTACAATATGAAATTTCTGTTTTCAGTGCTGGTCCAAGTGCCATGGATCTGATGGTAGAAGATTTATTGCCCATTTATCCTACTGAAACAGCGGGCTTTGAAAGTCAATCAGCACAATGGACCTGTTCTACTAGCCGGGCTTTACAATTCAATGGCTTGTATGAAGATAATGGATTAAATGGTCTGGCTGGTGGCACTCATGTGACAGAAAGTCCAGATGGCAACTTCGTTTATGTGATTTCTAATTTGGGTACATTGTCTGTATTCAGTAAAGACACATCAGGCGTTTTGACCCTGGTTCAAATAGTCAGCGAGTCAGATGATTTACCAGGAGGTGAAGTGTCTGGATTAGTGGGTGCAGTTGCTTCTGACATGGACTCGCTGGGCCATAATATTTATGTCATCAGCCAAACTGGTAATCAAGTTGTGGTATTCAGTAGGAATACCTTGTCTGGATTAGTGGACTACCAACAAACATTGTCCTCAGGAG
>JBPOFV010000022.1:0-12850 GCA_051252335.1 Marinicella sp.
TCAAAGAGGTGATGAAGTATTGATTCAATTTGCTCATTGTTTAGAAAAAACCAAAGGCAAGAATGATGTGGTGGCACGCTGGGGTGGTGAAGAGTTTTTGTGGTTGGCTGAAGTGGTTGAAGAAACCAAGGGATCTCAATGGTGTGATTTATTTCAATCAAATCTGAAAAAACAAACTTGGTTCAGAGATGAAGAAAGGGGTGTGACATGTTCTATGGGGTTTTCAAGTTTTCCCCTGATTGATTTGAATTTTGAAGATTGGGAAGCAGCTTTGCGTTTAGCTGATTATGCATTGTACCAAGCTAAAAATTCAGGCAAAAACACTTGGACTGGATTTGAAATTATAGACTCAGAGCTCGAATATGATGAAATTAATGACATTGAAGGCTTGGTAAATGGTCATAGACTGAAAGTTTTAAATAAGAATAAATAGTTAATAAGTGATTGGTGAACAGTTATTGATGGCAGTTATTAAACCTCATTGTAAAATGAGGCATTTATATTTAAACGTATGTTGTAAGCCTCATGAACATCAGGAATGATTTATTCATTGGGCTTTAGTATGCTCTTGTTAATTCTGATTATTTAGGACTATTAACAGAATATTTAGGACAACTTGTTGCTTTACACAACTTGGCTGATTATAGTGTGCGCACTTTTCAATTTCCTGTGTAAAAAAATGAAAAACTCAATAAACTTACTATTTGTCATGACAATAATGACAGTTTTTAATCAAGCTAAGTCAACGCCTTATTTACCTCCTGGTCCTTTGCCATTCCCACAATTTATTTGTGTTCATGAAGTGACCAAGCCAACGAAACATGGTACTTCAGTGAAAACATATGCTTATGCATGGATCAATGCCGATGAGACTTGCCCGCCATTCACCTCTCAATATGAAATTCCTGAAAATGAAATAGGTTACACGGGTGATGTCATATGGGACGAACTTGAAGAAGAAGTTAGTCATGTCATTTGTCCGACTCTTCCATCAACCTGTACAGAATTTAACTCTGAACTTGGTCTAAATACGGCTGAGATGCAAGCATGTGTTTTTGCAATTGAAGCTTGTTATGTTGCAGATACTGGACATGATTGTCGGCCTGGTTTGTTAGATAACCATTGATCATTAATTGATTGAATCTTGATTTGATAAACATGAGTGAAGAAAAGACTTCACTCATGTTTTGTTTTTTTCAAGTAAATGAATAATAAATTGATGATTTCAAATTAATTATTTTGAGTCTTGACGTATAATTCTCTCATCTTCAAACTAACCATAGCCTTATTCGTACCAACCATTCCATAAATGTCATGGCCTTGTTGTGCTTGGTAATACTGTCATTTCCCAGTATCGCCACTGATGTGAGGTTCAATCAGATTGAATTACCTCATCAAGACAGGGTGTGGGCCCTTGAGAAAGATCAAGATGGTTTTTTATGGATTGCCAGCGATTCAGCACTGTTGGTTTTTGATGGTTATCAAACCAAACCCATGGCTGCCACCTATGCCGGTTTTGATTTAAAAAAGGTCCGTAAACTACATTCAGATCGTGCTGGGGTTTTGTGGTTTGGAACCAAGGACAATGGATTGTATCGTGGATTTAATAACCAGGTAACTCCAGTTGAGTCAATCAAATCGATTAACATCACTGAGATCACTGAAAGTGATGAAGGCGTATGGATTGGGGCAGAAGCAGCACTGTATTTGATTGACAAACAAGGACAAGTTACGAGCCATCTGTTACCATCGCTTGAAAATTCTGACAGTCTAGTCAGAGTGACATCAATAGCCCATTTATCTCAACAAAAACTATTGGTTTCAACACAGTATCATTTGTATGAATTCAATAAAACCAATGGTCAATTTTTAAAACAAAATATTGAGGGGTTAACTGATACTTACATCAATACACTGTATATAGATCATGACATGAATCCATGGGTTGCTACAGATTCAGGTGTGTATTTTAAAGACTCATTGACGAACCAACCTTTTTTACCTTTTTTACCTGAACAAATCAATTTCAGAGTGAACACCATTGCCATGGATGATCAATACTTTTGGTTTGGTTCTTTAAGGAATGGTTTAATTCAAGTTGCAAAAAGCACTTTAGACATCACCAAGCACCAATCTGACTTGAAAGACCAGACCACTGTTGCAGGTGACACCATCATTGCCATGTTATTGGATGATACAGGTCTGCTGATGGTCAGTAGTTTTCAAGGGGGCTTAAGTACTTTCCATACCCAGTCATTGGCCTTTGGCTTGAAAAGTCGGTCATTGGTTGATCAAGGTTGTAGTGATGCCCCTCAGATTCATGGCATTGATGCCAGTGATCCTGACAAATTGTGGTTGTCTGGTGATTTTGGTTTGATGTCATTGGATGTTGCAGATGGCTCATGTGTTAACTATGATTTAAACCAAGAAGGAATCAATGTACACAACCCATTTTATCCGTTGTCTAGTTTCAAAGACTCAGAAAATATTCGATGGATTCCCACCACCAAAGGCATCAATCAACTTGAGCCGATAACCCATAAAGTCAATGAATCCATTAGAGGCCAATTAGATGGCATCATTTATTTTATGCATGAGCAAAATTCTGGTGAGTTTTTGGTTGGTTCAAGTCTAGGCTTGTATCGAATGAGCAGTGGTCAATTCAAGCGAATTGAAGCACAGCATGAGGCTTTAACTGAAGCCAGTTTTTATTCCTTCAGCCGCGGTAAAGAACATTATTATTTTGCAACAGACGAGGGTGTAGCCACTTTGAATTCAAACGATGAACTCAGTATTCATCAGCGCATTCAATCCCAATTATCAGAACCCACAATTTTCACCATTTATTCTGGAAACGAAGGGCAACTATGGGTCGGTGTTTACCAACAAGGACTATTCAAATTTGATACCACTGGAAATTTAGTTACCAAATATGATGATCAACATGGTTTATCAGCTGATATGACTGTCTACAGTATCTTAAGGGCTGATGATGACTTGTGGTTGGGTACAGACCAAGGCTTGGCCAGGTTAGACCTTGTCACTGATCAAGCCCATGTATTCCATACCAGCGATGGACTTCAGGGCGAGTATTTTATTTCAGGTTCAGTAGATCAAACTTCAACTGGGATGATGTATTTTGGTGGACGTCATGGATTCAATGCTTTTAATCCTGATGAAATCAAAGTAAATTCCAAACCGCCTAATATTGTTTTGACACAACTAACTCGATTTGGAAAAACAGTGGTTCCAGGCATAGATCAAGAAGGATTTGCAATAGCAAGACCCATCAATGATCTGGCAGAACTGGAGTTAACGCATAAAGATTATGTCATTGGATTTGAATTTGCGGCATTGGATTTTGCCGATTCCTTGAGCAACCAATATGCATTTAAGATGGAGGGCCTAGATCCTGATTGGAATTACGTCTCTGCCAAGGACAGAAAAATAAGCTATTCAAATCTGGCTCCTGGTGATTATGTTTTTAGAGTCAAAGGATCCAACAAAGATGGTATTTGGAATGAAACAGGTAAGTCTTTAGCCATCAGAGTTTCACCAGCCCCGTGGTTAACTTGGTGGGCCTACAGTTTATATGTCATGGCCTTGTTAGCGATTCTTTTTGCTTACATTTATCGTAAAAATAAAGCCAATGCCGCCATCACCGCGAGACTTAGGATTGAAGTGGATAAACAAACCAAAGCGTTACAAATCCAAAAAGGCAAAGTAGAAGAATTATTGGAACGCAAGAATGAATTATTTGCCAATGTTTCTCATGAATTCAGAACGCCATTGACATTAATATTGGGTCCAATCAATCAATTACTCAATTCAGCATTGCCCAAAGACAATGTCCAATCAATAGAAATGATTAACAGAAATGCCAATCGCTTACTCAACATGATAGAACAAATACTGCAGTTGGCAAAAATGAGCTCACAAGAAGAAGTTGATTTAGTGCCTCAACAGGTTGATCCTAGGTTGGAATTGTTGGTGGCATCATTTCAACCCCTGGCTGCCAATAAAGAACTCCAATTAACTTTGGTACAAAATGACGAAGCAGTCATCAATGGTACTCGTGATGTCATTGATGTGGTGATTGGAAACCTGATTTCGAATGCCATTAAATACACTCAGAACGGCGGTGAAATACAAGTCCGTTCAATTAAAAATGAATCGTTCGTTGATATCGAAGTTACTGATAATGGATGTGGCTTAGATGATGCTCAGCAAGTTGAGATTTTTAACCGTTTCACCCGATTAGAATCACACCTAGGGATATCAGGTGTTGGTATTGGATTGTCAGTTGTAGAAGAAATGCTCAAAGTAAATAAAGGTAGTATACAGGTGGACAGTGAGCCAGGGAAAGGCAGTACGTTCAAAGTCAGGTTTAATGGCCTCGATGAGCTGAAACAAATACAAACCATCGAAACCAATCATTCATTATTGGACCGATTAACCAATGAGTCAACAACCGAAGAAACCAATGAGTCATCAGTTAAAATTTATGGTTCGAAAGATTACGATACCATACTCATCATTGATGACAATGCAGACATGCGGACTTTGATTGCTGAAACATTACAACATCAATACCATTGCATTACAGTTGATAGAGGAAAAGAGGGCATTGCCCAAGCCATTAAATGGGTGCCTGATATTGTGATTTGTGATGTCATGATGCCAGGTATGGATGGTTTCCAAGTATCACGAATATTGCGTTCAGACACCCGAACTTCGCACATTCCATTGATACTGCTGACAGCCTTGAATGATAAGAAAAGTCGAATTAAAGGTTGGCGTGAAAACATTGATGTCTATTTAACCAAACCATTTGATGCCCAAGAACTGATCATCCAATTAGAAAATATATTGGTGATTCGAAATATCCTGAAGAAGAAGGCTGGAGCCGCATTGAAATCAGGCAAAATGTCAATGAACTCAGGATTGCCTAAAAATGATCAAATGTTTGTTGATAAATTTATGCAAATGATCAAAAAAATGTACATAGACCCCAATTTCTTACGACCGCAAATGGCCAGTATGATGGCAGTCAGTGAACGTCAATTACAGCGAAAATTGAAAGCCTTGATTGATAAAAATCCATTGGATTTATTGCGTGAATTTCGCCTAGAACAAGCTGCAGAATCCTTGAAAGAGGGTAACCAAGTCAGCATCACTGCCGATAACTGTGGCTTTAACTCAGTGACTTATTTTTCGAAATGCTTTAAGCAAAGGTATGGTGTCACACCCAAAGTCTATCAACAAACTTGTAACCAGTCAGGCAGTAAAAACTAAAGGACACATTTTGGATTAACTAAAATACATTGTTATTTTTTGATCAAATTGATGTGGCTGGCTGTGTGTTTGGGATGTGACTGCCTGAGTAAATTTGGCACTGTGGGTGCTTGAACAAACAAGGTAAATAACACCACACCAAAAGCCATGGATTGTATGGTCCACCAAGCATCGAGTTCGATTGGTAGTGAAAGTGCCAATGCCACTGTAACAGCTCCTCGGGTACCACCCCAAAATAAGATTTTCCTGGAGCGATTATTCGGAGACGCTTTGTGCCATGAGGTCATCAGTGGTAACAGTGCAAAAATAGCAACAGCTCGAGTTAATAAGACGGCAGCAATGGCGATCAGCATGGCCAGCCAACGTTCTTCAAACATACTCATGGTGATGGTTACCCCTAATAAGATAAAGATCATGGCATTGGCAAAAAAGCTGATGACTTCCCACCAGTAATGAATATAGGGTCGATCAGCATCTGGTATGAATTTTTCGTGGGCCTTATTCATGATGAGCCCGGCAGCCAATACAGACATCATGCCTGAAACCTGTAAATAATCTTCCGCTATCAGAAAAGAACCATATGCCACTGAAACCAATAACACATTTTCTAGAATTCTGGTTTTTATGACATAGCTGAAAAAAGCCCCTAAACTGCCACAAATGATTCCAAAGAGTAGGCCTCCGAAGAAAATACCTAAGAAATCGCCTACATAAGACCACATGGATACAACGTTTTCAGTGGTTTCAGCATTTTGCATACTTAAGGCCAAACTTAAGAGAGTAGTGAATAACACCACAGCTATGGCGTCATTGAATAAGCTTTCACCTTCTATCAATGTTGTGATTTCTTCAGGAGCCTTAATTCTTTTTAAGTGACTGACCACCGCCATGGGGTCAGTTGCAGCTAACAAGGCACCTGCCACCAAGGCGGTATAAATAGGAAATCCAGTCTCATGACCAATCCCCCAAAATATTAACAGGGCAGCAAGCCCTGCAGAAATTAACATGATTGGTATGGCCAGGATTAATATTGGGTATAAACAATTGAGCAATGATTTTTGGTTGATGCGATAAGCAGACTCAAAAATGATAATGGGCAGAAACACATAAAATACCAATTGGTTAAAGTTGGCTGCACGTATTCCGGTGTCAAAACCCAGGTTAACCACCAGTTCAGAACCTAAGAATCCAATCACAATTAATATGGCAACAAATGGAAGTTTTAAGATCCTAGCTAAGGGTTCTGCGACTAAACTCGCTAAAATTAAAATCACGAGTGAGAAGACTGCATTTTGAATAATCATCTATTCATTATAGCCTAAGGGCAAATTTGATGTGGGCATTTGCTTAGCAGTCAGTTTCAATGCCAGACCAATAAATTTTGTTCAATTATGAATCAATCTGAACAATCTATACAACGAGTTATGGTTGGATCAAAGCGCAATCGCTCAACCGCAATGGCTTGATCACATTTGTAGCAAAAACCAAAATCACCCAATTGAATTCTTTGCAGCGCCCCTTCGATACGTTTGATACGTACCAATCTTCTTCTTTCAGCTTCTTGCGCCATTTGTTGGCCTTGTAAGGCATCCATTCGAGTTAAACGACCCATTCTGTTCTGGTCCAATTCGACCGTGTCTAAGGCTTGTTGGTTATGACTGGCACGGTCTTCACTGGTTTTTTTTAAGGCGTCTAACAAGGCTGTGAATTCGATCAGTAATTCAGGACTCATGGTTGTAGTACTTGCATGAGTTTTTGAAATGCGGGCGAACCTGGATGAATCCAATCAAAATGCCCAGCATCAACAACAATGTGGTTTGGAACTTGGAATAAATCAGCTTGTAGAATTGGCACAATGCTGTCGGCGTCACCTTGTAACAACAACACATTTTCCGGTAATTCTCGGTAAATTAGATTGGCCTCATGATAGGCTTCTGGTTGTTCATGAGGCATGCCGGCCATAAACTTTGGCGTGGCTTGTTGGCAACTGTTTTGACCCAAAGCATAACGACTGATGTCGGTGATGGCGGCCAAGCCAATGATCTGCTTGAGCTTGAGATCTGGTAATTCACTGGCTGCCAATAAAGCCAAATGTCCTCCAGCAGAATGACCCATCAAAATAACTGAGTTGGTATTGATGTCATATGGATGTAATTGATCCAATTGCTGCAATGCAGATTTGACGTCATTTAAACTACCTGGCCAACCGCCGCCATCGTCACCTGTGCGACGGTACTCTAATGACCACACAGGATAGCCTGCTTGAGATAATGCAGTTGCCATAGGATAAGAATGATCTACCCCAAATGCATTCAGCCAACAACCGCCATGAATCAAAACTATCAAGGGATTATTTTTTACTTGATTTGGCTTCCAGAGCCACCCATGCTGTAATGGGTCATCGCCATAATTGATTTTTAGGACAGGGGGGGTCACTGCTAACGCTGTAACGGCTTGATAACTGACTTGAGCAGGAACAGGTAGATAGTCAATGATTTTAGATTTGCTCAAAGCCCAGTGTGAGAAAAAAAACATAGCTAATATAATGATTTTATTCATAAATTATGATCAATGAATTAAATAATCACTATAGCAAATTACAGGTTTCAAACCAATGAAATTGAAGAGCTGGCATGATGATTTAATAAAAGGGTTGTCGAAATGGAGTAACCATTTCACCATTCAATCGTTAAAATCATACTAAATATGGGTGAATGATGATGAAAAATAGAACTGTGATGGTTGTTTTTATTTTGGCAATTAATTTATTTGCATTACCTACTTTGGCAAAACAATCTTCACATAAACTTTCACAGGCATTGGCCGAAAAACATCTGGCAATGCAGGCCAAACAAAACGACGATCATAAAACTGCAGCATTACATTTTGAGAAAGCTGTAGAATTTGGACTGAGCAGTGATTATGGTTTATGGATGGCGATCAATGAACACATCAAAGCAGAACAACATGATTCAGCATTGCGATTAATGCATAAAGCTGCAGATCTTGGCCTGGCTTTAGATGAACACTTTCAATCGCTAGAAGCTGATTTTACTGCAGAAAATAAACCTCTTTTTGATGCAGTAATTGTCCAAGTTAAAAAGCAAGCTGAGTTAAGCAAAGCATCGAAACCATCACAAGAAAGCAACATTTATACTGAAGATGTGGATCGTTTTTTTGTGGCTTTTGATCAAGCAGAAAAAGTCAAATCTCATGATGAAAAACGAAAAATATACGAACACCTTTACTTCGATAAAGCTTCAATCGGCATGGTTGATTACGTTTCAATGAAAATAAGTAACACGCAATCATTTGTCGATCATGTTGAAAAAAACAGAGCCTATTATGAAGATGTGAGGGTGGCAGTAAAGAAGGTTAATGATTTAATTCCAACCGCATTACAAGCCATGTTAACAATGAAAGAGCATTATCCGGAAGCGCCTAATTCTGATATCTATTTCATCATAGGAATCCATACTTCTGCAGGCACTGCATCAAGTAATGGTATTTTATTAGGTGCTGATTTCATTGCAGAAAGTAAAGATAACGTTGGTGGCTTGAAAGAATGGACGCATGCTTATATCACAGATGCAGAAGATAAAGTTTGGGTGGTGGTTCATGAATATGTTCATGTCTTACAAAATACCAGTGCAAAAACAGTACTTGGCAATGCATTAGTTGAAGGTGGTGCTAATTTTCTGGCTAATTTGTTGTATGCACCTCCAAAAGAACTTAGTTCTTATACACAATTTGGTATGAACAATGAAAATCTGGTCTTATCAAAGTTTAAGGAACAAATGGACAGTGAAGACATCAGTCTTTGGACTGGAAATAATGGTCATTCATTACCGGAAAAATGGGCTCCAGATTTGGGTTACTTTGTAGGTCAGAATATTGCCGAAGCTTATTATGAACAAGCAGAAGATAAGAGCCAAGCCATTAGAGATTTGTTAGAGTTAAAAGACCCCAAAGCGATTTTGAAAAAGAGTGGTTATTTAGAATTGTGAATTAGCTAACGCTGTACATGGTGTTTCGATATATTCTCCAAATAGAATAACAGGAAAATTATAGACTGCACACAGAATGCTGGAGTACGGCTATAATGTCCTGATGATTGAAGTTGGTAAGAAAAAAACAGCCTTGATGTTACCAGGCGGTGGCGCACGTGGCGCTTATCAAGTCGGCGTAATTCAAGCCATCATGGAATTTATGCCAGATGGATTTCATTTCCCTATCATCAATGGCACCTCTGCAGGAGCTATTAATGCGGTTGTGATGGCTTCACACGCCAAAAATCAAAAACATGGAATTGCGCGATTAGCTCATTTTTGGAGCACCATTCACTGCGCTGATGTGTATCGTACAGACGCTCGACAAATTTTCAAAACGATGGCCAGGGTAATGGGTTCATTGTTGTTTGGCCGTTTTGGTGTCAGGCCACCTAAATCCTTATTGGATAATCAACCTTTGGCTGAATTGCTCAAGCGTGAATTGAGGTTGAAACAATTACAGCCAGCGATCGATGAGGGTGCCTTGTTAGGTTTATCCATCGCGGCTTCCTCTTACGATACAGCCGTGGCCAAATGTTTTTATCAGGCCAATGATGCTGTGATCCCTTGGCACAGGACGCGCCGACATGGATTACAACAAGACATCCGAGTTGAACACATCATGGCATCCACTGCCTTGCCTTTTCTGTTTCCGGCGCAATTGATCGATAATGAATATTACGGTGATGGTGGTCTTCGCAATACAGCTCCCTTATCACCTGCCATTCATTTGGGTGCCGACCGAATACTGGTGATAGGCACACGAGATGAAAGCCCAATCAGCACGCCGCAAGAGCCAGGTACTTATCCCAGTATGGGCGAACTTGGTGGTTATATGTTAGACACCATATTCATGGACACCATGATGGCTGATTTATCACGTTTAAATCGCATCAATCAAACCTTGAACCTCATACCAGAAGGGCAAAAGAATTTAACCCATTTAAAAAAAATAGAAACACTGATTATTAAACCGAGTGTAGATGTCAGAGAATTGACCAAAGCCCATGCAGAAGACATTCCAGGACCGGTTAAGTCCTTATTGAAAATGATTGGCGGTTGGGGTAAAGATTGGCGCATGCCCAGTTATTTGTTGTTCGAACCCAACTACACCAAAGCTTTGATTGAATTAGGTTATCAAGATGCCATGCAACAAAAAGAGGAGGTTCAACAATTCTTAAGGTAAGGGAATGAATTCTTCTGCATCACCAGGTACTTTTTTAAATCGCTGCTGGCGCCAATCATCTTTGGCTTGTTCTATGCGTTCTTTGCGACTGGAGACAAAGTTCCAGTCAATATATCGTTTGCCTAAATGGGCTCCTCCGATCAAGGCAATTCTTGTGTCGTCTTGGGTTGCTGTGATGGTTAATTCACTGCTATCCATTACAGCCATGTGAAATGGGTCGATGGTTTGTTGACTGATTTGTACTTGGCCATTGACAATATATAAACCCCTTTCATCAACAGTAGGTAACAACAGGCTTTGTCCTTTTGATAAGGCCGCCTCGATATACAATGTTGGGGCAAATTCTTTAACCGGTGATTGAAGACCAAATGCAGAACCTATCAATACTCGAACGGCAACACCTTGTATGTTTTTGTGTGGTATTGCTTCACTGTCATGATGATAGAAAGCCGGATCCATTTCTTCATCAGCTTCCGGCAGAGCTAACCACAACTGTAAACCATGTAAATGATGTGCTTGATTGCGAATTTCATCGCGCTCTCGTTCTGAATGAACGATACCTTTACCAGCAACCATCAAATTAATATCACCTGGAAGAATCGGTTCGCTTGATCCCAGGGAATCACTGTGCCAAATTTCGCCTTCAAATAAATAGGTAACAGTGGCCAAGTTGATGTGCGGATGAGGCCTGACATCAATGCCTTTACCTGCCGGAAATTCTGCCGGTCCCATGTGGTCGAAAAAGATCCAAGGACCGATCATTTTTTGCTGGACTGTCGGTAAAACTCTGTTTACAGAAAATCCTCCTAAGTCTTTACTCTTTGGTGGAATGATGGTTTTAATCGATGGTTTGCTCATGAATAGATTATAACTTTATTTTGTACACATTGAATCAATTTCAAGCCAGTCATAAAAATCACCCACTTGGGTGATGTGTATTTACTTGGCTTTGGTTAAAATTATTACCAATCTATTTACACAGGAAAAAACATGAGCCAACAATCACAACCCATGCCATTAGGTGCATTCTCAATCAGCCTAGCAGTTAAAGACATAGAAGCCTCAAAAGTATTTTATAAAAAGTTAGGTTTTGCCATTGTTGGTGGTGATCAAACTCAAAACTGGTTGATCCTGCGCAATGGAGATAACACCATAGGATTATTCCAAGGTATGTTTGACAGCAACGTACTCACATTTAATCCAGGTTGGGATGCCCAATCAAATGAAATCACTGATTTTCTTGATGTCAGGGAAATTCATAACAACATCACAGCCTCTGGTGTTGAAGTAAGTGGCAGTCATTTGGCAGATGAAACTGGTCCCGGTCATATCAGTTTAGTTGACCCAGATGGTAATGCTATTTTGATTGATCAGCACAGGTAGTATATAAGGTTGCTTGGTTTCTATTGAACATAATACCAACAGCCATTTGTGGTTAATTCGAAGCATTTTTACAACACTTTTAAAGCCTGGTTAAGAAGCCACCCACAGAATCAAAGAGGCAGTGAATATTAAGTTGTGTGTATACTGCCAAGTTCGATTTTATCCGTGGGCGGCATCATTTTGCTCATTGAAATCCAAGCAGGTTTAAAAATCACAAAAAACGCTTTGGCGCCAGGATAAAAATTCTTTTGATGTATTTGTTGTTATTTCTGTAGTGTTATCTGCTACTCCTTCTATGGCTTGATCTATATATGCGACATCTGACACTAAACTGCGCCAACATTCAATTAACAGTTTAAAATTAACTGTTCTTATGGAGAGGTTTCAGCAGCCATTCATTATCTTATTCTCATCCGTGGATTTAATACCATTCAACTGCACTCGTATTGTGTTAAGTGATTGTTATATATGAACATATATCTTATGAGTAGTGATTGTGTGTTTTGGATTTAGCAGTAGTCATATTCACAATTATCATAAAAATTTCAGGTTTTTTTCAGGTATAAATCCTCAGAAAAAAGTATTCTAAATATTCAAATGAATTGGTGTGTTTACCAGAATGTTTTCTCCTATAAAAAAGTATGTACTCAATTTAAATTTTAAAATACACAAAGGCTAAATCTCAAATGATGAATAACATAACAAAATTTTTAGAAAGTCAAAATGACTTTGAAAATGATCAAATCAACTTTTTGTTTCATAACCTGTTTTCTGAAATCAAGAAAATAGCCAGGGTTCAGTTGAATAAATTTCCTATATCTCATGACATGTCACCCACAGTCTTGGTAAATGAATGTTATCTGAAATTGATCACAGCCAAAAGCCTCAGTCTCAATAACACAAAACACTTTTACTGCATCATTTCACAATGCATGCG
>JBPOFV010000023.1:0-12845 GCA_051252335.1 Marinicella sp.
GAACCATTCCGCACAATGGACAAATCGTGGTGAATGGTGATGATAATAATTTAAGTGATGTCTTGGCTATGGGTTGTTGGACGCCTGTGATTTCATTTGGTAGTGATGATCAATCAGATTATTGGGTTGTGACTGATGCCAATAACGCCAGACAATTCAGTATCCATGATCAGACAGGTCAATTGGCTCAAATCACTTGGAACATCACAGGTAAACACAACCAACTCAATGCATTGGCTGCCATTTTGGCGGCTGTATCGGCTGGTGTGGCTATTGAGCAAGCAGCAGATTCCATCAGTCGGTTTCAAAATGTTAAACGTCGGATGGAGTTGATTGGAACAATTAATGAAATCACCATTTATGATGATTTTGCCCATCACCCTACCGCCATTGAAACCACTCTGGCCGGTTTAAAAGCGGTCAGTCATGGTCGCACCATTGCAGTACTCGAGCCTCGCAGCAATTCCATGCGCTCTGGTGTACATGCCCAAGCTTTACCGGCAGCTTTATCAGGCTGTGATCAAGCCTATGTGATGATCTATCCAGAGATGGATTGGGATGAGGACATCAAGCAAAAATTGGCAGAGACTTATACAGTCCTGACTTCAGTTGATGATTTATTGACCAGCTTACAACAAGAATTGAAATCCGGTGATGAAGTGGTGTTTATGAGTAATGGCAGTTTTGATAATGCACCCAGAAGGTTGTTGGGGTTAATAAGTGAAAAATAATAAATAGCACGTCATACCGGCGAAGGCCGGTATCCAGTTTCTTTCTGAAAAGGTTATCAATATAAAAGAAAACATAATCAAGGATGAAGCAACCAGCAGTTTATATATTAACCAACCAACGAAATGGCACGCTCTATGTTGGTGTAATCAGTGATTTAATTAAAAGAATATACCAGCATAAAAACGATGTGGCCGATGGATTTACTAAAAAATATCAGACCCATTTGTTGGTGTATTTCGAACAACATCACACCATGGACGCAGCCATTACTCGAGAGAAACAAATAAAAGAATGGAAGAGGGGGTGGAAGATTAATTTAATTGAAAAGAACAACCCTTATTGGAATGACCTCTATTTGGAAATAATTTAACTGATCTGAATGATTCAAAGACACTGGATACCGGCCTTCGCCGGTATGACGGTAGAAAATTAATTCAGTTCATGGCTTATTGGTTTGTTTGAAACAAAATTTAATACTTGATGTTTAAGTGGTGTTTATATGCACTGTTAGTATTGGTAAGAGTACTTCAGTTATAGACATCAAAGCAAAGTCATCACTTTATCTTTAGGAACATCTGACAGAATCAATGCTGTTTACTTTGGCTGTATTCGTATTCTTCAAGTTTTTCATTCCAATGTAAATCATAAATGTCCCACTTTTGGCCCGCAGAGCGCTCCACTTCCAGTTTTTGTGCAATGATCACCCGCTCTCCATCGGTTCTGATGGTGATCATGCCGTATTTGGCCACATTACTGTCACGAAACTCTTCCATTTCTTGTTGTATCGCATCTTTATCAGCTTGGGTTGTGGCTGCTTGTTTTTTGACATCGAGGGCTTTGAGTTTTTCATACGATTGGATGGGATATGAGAACTCATGTGAGCTTCTGGCCAATTCAGTGCTGAAGATCAAAGGACGGTGTCCACGACTGGCTTTGCCGAAAGCACCCAGTGCATCGGGCCTGGGATGGGAATGCGACTCTTGATCACCACTGGAAATCACGGTGGCAACTGGGTTGATGGCTTGTAGAAATGAATCCAGGACATCACTGGCGCCGTGGTGACAAGCCTTGGCAATGTCGCACTGGAATACACCGCGAGTTTTGGTGATAATCAGTTCTAATAATTTTCGGTGTTCATCCAATCGTTGTTCCATGGTTTTGCGTTCATCAACAGTTAAACCCGCACTGCTCAACTGTTCTCTGAGGTCTCTGATTTCGGCTTCTAAATCGCTCATTTTAGTTTCGATACCAGAATAATACTGGGCAATATAATCTTGTGATTTGGCATTTAAATCTCCACCAAGCATCACCTTAAGTTTGCCATATCTGAGTTTAAAAACAATGGAGTGGCCATTCTTGGTTTCACCTTCGTTGCCCAGTTTAATCAAGCAGTCACGAATTTCATGATTGAAAGTGACATCTTCGGTGATGGGTGCCAATACTTCGAGCTGTAAGTCGTGATTTTGATTGTATTTACTGAAAAACTTTTGTGATTGGTCAATAAATTTAAATTGAACATTGGGGTTGTTATCACGTGCGCCACGCAAGGTTTTTAGGTAGAACTTTTTGGTGGTCGGGTGTGCATCTAACAAGTCAATCATGTCTTGATGAGTTCGAACTGTATCCCATAAATGATAGGTCTTTTTGCGCGGCTGGGGCGGCACTTTGCGACCTAAGTCATAGAGGAACGTGCTTTGACTCGCACCAGCCAATGGTCGCTCTACAATACCGTTGTGGCTGATGGTTTTGAACTCAAGTTTAGGATGGCAAAACAAACTGTAAAAACCGAAATAATGATCTAAATCAGGATGAGTGATCACTGCATGGTCTATTTTAAAAGGTGCAGAGGCCGCCGCACGACAGCGTAAATTGTAACGCCAACAGATAAAGCGGGCCATGTTGTCACCACCTTTACCCGCGAATCCTTCACCTTCACCCGCATCTATCAATATCACTTCATCATCTGGCGTAACCAAATGACAACCATCTCCTTGGCCGATATCTACAAAATTTATTTCAAGTAACCTTTGCTCATCGAACCAGTCTTTTTTAAGCCAGCCTTCATCACCACGGCATTTAACTTTGGCCCACACACCGTTGGTTTCTCCCAGGTATTTGAGGTAGTCTCCAAGTATGAGGTGATTGGCGGCATTTTTACTGGTGGATTCAACTGGATTGATTCGCAACACCACATCGCGTTGATTTATGAAGTAGGCTTTGTTGGTATTTAGGCTCATGAGTGTGCTCCAATAAATGCTTATCAAAAGATAGCATTGTTGAGCCATGTTATCAATCCTGATGCAATCTTTTTGTTAGATAATGAACAGAAATAGGTGTGTCCATTAAGTTTGAGTCAGCAAAATAAAACCCAGTATGAAACTGGGTTTTCATTTTCATCAGTTGGTTAATCAAAGTTACTTGCAAAGATAAGATCATCGGCGGAAACCGTGATTTGTTCTCCATAGGAACAATTGTTACCGAATACTGTATCAAAGCCATAGAGATCATCAAAACAGGCTCCTACATAAAATGTACCAGCTTCATTAACAGCAAAAGCTTCACTGGAAAACGCTGCCAAGCCATTATCTAAAACGCCCCAAAAATCTGTGGCCATCAATTGATCGGCACTGGAAATGGTTGAGTTTGTAGAGAGGTAAAATTTGATGTTGGTGGCCACGCTTGAAACGTCGCCTAAGTTCCTCAGTGAAACGGTGACATTGATAACCTGACCGATACTTGGAGTCGTGTTATCAACCGAGGTGTTATTGACCCTGATTTCATATGGACTGCCTAGCACGATGTCGTTTTGGAACAGGCTGTTTAAACCATGATCTGAATTGCCGTCAGCAATCCATGAATCCCAAAATGAAGCTATGGAGTCATTGGTGTCGTTTTCAACTATGTCATAAATCAAGTCTCGGTTAAAACTTTCAATGTCAAAGTCATCATCATCAGAATCATACAAATCCCAAATAGCGCCTGTGACATGCCCTTCAACCAAGTCTGAATCAGGGCCACAATACCATCCCACACAGTAGGTGAAACTGGAATGAATTTCATAATCAACACAATTGGTGGTAGATGGTGGAAAACATTTGATGGGTTGATTGTTGACAAAATTACTGAAAGCGGAAGCCCATCCTTCACTCCAAGCACAAATCGGTGCGCTGACTTGACCAACAAAATGGGGATCGGGACAGTCATTGATGGCTGGTAATGTACCCGCATTCCACATCACATTGTGGCCAATTTCATGCATGACTGTGTGATTGGTTCCATTGCCCACATCAGATTTAAAATGAATATTACCTCCAGGATGATAATGGTTGCCGTGATCATCGTTATCATAGGCCCATTCTGCTGTGATGGGTCCAGTGAAATTTGAGTTGAACATCATGTGAATATGCGCTTCATCCATATCGTACTTTATCCACTGGGTTCGTAAACTATCAGTCAAGTTATATTCTGTGGTTAGGGTACCTATATCTTGAGCACCATCTCCAGCTGTAAAAAAACCTGAATACTGGTAGAAAAAGTCTTCATGATTACTGCCATCAGCGGCCGCATTGTCATCACATGAAGGATAGAAGCATACGCCATAACCGCCATCAGTAAAGAATCTGGCAGAATAAATGCGAATGGCCAATCCTTGTGAGTCGGGGTTTTCGACTGGGTCAAAAGTAAAGTTACCATCGTCATCCGTATAGGTCCAATCTAAATGCTCATCAGTGCTGGCATTCACCAGACGCATGAGGTTGCGATAATAACCCAGGTAATACGTATTTTCTCGATTTCTGAATCGATACCGTCCACTGATGGTAACCGTTGTTCCTGCTTGTGTTGAGTTCTTTTCAAAGTAGTTCAATGGTACTTTTTTGCTGATTTCATTTAAATTTTCATCGGCATCGTAAATTGTAATCATGCCGTCAGGGTCAACTTTCAGGGCAGGCCTTTCGGCTTCACTGAATTGATCATGGTTTAAGGGATGAGTCGACATATCCCAACCCATTTGATTTTTACTGGGGTCAGAATCTACGGTGAATTTAAGGTATGCATAGCGGTCTTTAAACAGGCCATGTTCGGTCGTTCCAGATGCTTTTACCGTAATTGTATGTTGACCATTTTCTTCAGCTGTAAATTGAAACTCGTTTTCATGCACCATTAGAGGATAGAGGGGGCCAGTAGTGGCTTTTGTCAGTGGCTTGCTTTGCTGCAGGCCATCTGAAAGCTTAATTTCAAGTTCTAAGTTGGAGAAGTTAACATGATTGGAGGTGATGGTAATCATGACAGGCACGGCTTCATGTAAAGCTGGGGATTCAGTCATTGATAACTGGACATCTAAGTCATAACCTAATTCAGCAGAATGATTGCTTGCAGCGACTTGTGCAAAACTCGTCAGTGATGTGCATATCATGGCTACAATTAACAGCCAGTGGTGTTTGGGTTGTGTGGTGATCTTATTCATGTGTTTCCCTCATCTTGTTTAATGGGCTGAATTTGTTTAAAAATTCATTGTTAGTATGAGAGACATACAACGGCTCAGTCAGAAAGGGACAATCTAAGCTCACTTTGTTGTGGTATGGGTGTATTTTTTGCAATAAAAAACCCAGCACTTGGCTGGGTTTCTAATTCGGATGTTATGACTTGCTTAGAAGTTAGGTTTGTCTTCAGCTTCTTCAAAGTTTTTGATTGAGTCACGAATTTCTTGTTTGGCTTCTTCAACGCCACCCCAGCCTTCAGTTTTGACCCATTTGCCTTGTTCTAAATCTTTGTAGTGTTCAAAGAAATGAGCAATCTTATCTAGAGTTTCTGTGTTGATATCACGGACATCCGCAACGTGGCGGTATAAGCCGCTGACATCTGAAACGGGTACAGCAATGATTTTCGCATCTTCACCACCTTCGTCAGTCATTTTCAACACGCCTACCGGGCGACATTTGATTATTGAACCAGGTAACAAAGGAATTGGCATGATGACACAGACATCTACCGGATCGCCATCACCACACAAAGTGTGAGGTACAAACCCATAATTGCAAGGGTAGCGAAATGCAGTGTTTAACACACGATCCACCATGATCATTCCAGAATCTTTGTCCACTTCGTATTTGACGGCTTCGCCATTGCGTGGAATTTCAATTAATACGTTGATGTCATGAGGTGCATCGTTACCTACTGGAATGTGTTTTAAAGACATGATTTATCCTTTACGGTGTTCAAAAGCCGCGTATTATAACGACCTGAGTGGTAATGTACATGTTTTTAAGCCGAAATTTAATGATTCTATGGTTTGACTGCTAGATGGGCGTTTTATGACTTTGGATTTAGGTGTCAATGATGTGGTCATCAAGTTTAATGTCGTGGTTGTTGGAATAGGTTCAAGTAAGCTGCATGATCAAACGGAATATACCTTTATTATCAATGAGATAATGGAAAATATATTTGTTGGTTTTCCTGGTGATTAAGTTTGAAAAAAAGTATAATTGACACCATATTCTTGATGCCAATTAATCACTTGGAGAACAAGCATGTTCGAACTGTTTGATGCGGTTTTAGCCGCTCGGTTGCAATTTGCTTTTACCATTGCATTTCATATTATTTTTCCCGCTTTGTCGATCGGTTTGGCTTCGTATCTAATGGTGCTTCAGGGCTTGTGGTTAAAGACAGGTCGAGATATTTATCGCCGAGCTTGGCGTTATTGGATCAAAATATTCGCCGTGATCTTTGGCATGGGTGTGGTTTCCGGTATTGTTATGAGCTATCAGATTGGTACCAACTGGAGTGTTTTTTCCGATAAGACAGGACCCATCCTTGGCCCTTTAATGGGATATGAAGTGTTGTCGGCTTTTTTCCTTGAAGCTGGTTTTTTAGGTGTCATGTTATTTGGTTCGGAACGAGTGGGCCGCAAGCTTCATTTCTTTGCCACGGTTATGGTGGCATTCGGCACCATGATTTCAGGGTTTTGGATTTTGGCCGTGAATTCATGGATGCAAACACCAGCTGGTTATGAGATCAATACAGTTGGCCAGTTTATAGCAGTCGATTGGTGGCAAGTGGTGTTTAACCCATCATTTCCTTATCGTTTTGTCCATATGATGCTGGCCGCATATTTAACCACTGCCTTTTTAGTTGGTGGTGTTTCAGCTTGGCATTTACTTAAAGATAAAACCAATTCAGCCGCTAAACTGATGTTTTCTATGGCCATGTGGATGGCATTGATCGTGGCTCCGATCCAAATCGTGGCTGGGGATTTTCATGGATTAAATACCTTGGAACATCAGCCGATGAAAATTGCTGCCATGGAAGGCCATTTTGAAAGTCAAAATGGCGCGCCCATGATTTTATTTGGTTGGCCTGATATGGAACAAAAAACCGTACATGCCAAAGTGGCTGTACCCAATTTAGCCAGTTTAATCCTGACCCATGATCCTGATGGGTATTTGCAAGGATTAGATGCATTCCCAGAAGCAGATTGGCCCAATGTCCCGTTGGTGTTTTGGTCTTTCAGGCTGATGGTTGGCATTGGTTTTGTCATGACTTTGGTTGGTTTATGGTCATTGTTGGCACGTTTAAAAGGCCGCTTGTATGATTGGCGGTGGTTACATCGAGCAGGTGTGTTGATGGCGCCCAGTGGCTCAATCGCAATATTGGCCGGTTGGATTACCACAGAAGTGGGTAGACAACCCTACACTGTTTATGGCCTGTTGCGCACTGCTGATTCGGTCTCACCATTGGCTGCACCAGCGGTCAATGCATCATTATTGACCTTTGTTCTGGTGTATTTTGTGGTGTTTGGCGCTGGCATCTATTATCTGTTCAAACTGTTCAAACGAACACCATCGCTGAATGAGCGCGACATCAAAGTGGGCCAACCCAGAAGAGCAGCAGGCATCACACCCATCCAAGGATTGGATGAGCAAAAGGCCGCTGACAATGCGAATCTAACAAAAGGAGGGCATTGAGATGGATTATGTAATGATTTGGGCAGCTATCATGGCTTTGGCAGTTTTTGCCTATGTGGTTTTAGATGGCTTTGATTTGGGTATTGGTTTGCTGTTTCCTTTTATCAAAGATCAGCAAGACAAAGCCAACGCCATGAATTCAATTGCGCCCTTTTGGGATGGCAATGAAACATGGTTGGTGTTGGGTGGCGGTGGTCTCTATGCTACATTTCCATTGGCTTTCGCAGTCATCATGCCTGCTTTGTATACGCCCTTGATTGTTATGCTGTTGGCCTTGATATTTCGAGGTGTGGCTTTTGAGTTCAGGTGGCGAGCTGAATCAGAGAGTGGCCGAACACGTTGGGATTTGGGTTTTACCATGGGTTCTTTTTTCGCTGCATTCAGCCAAGGCATTGCTCTGGGTGCCTTGGTGCAAGGAATCGAAGTGGCAGATCGTGCTTATGCAGGAGGTTGGTGGGATTGGTTAACTCCTTTTAGTGTATTAACTGGTTTTGCTGTTGTGATCGGATATGCTTTATTGGGTGCTTGTTGGCTGGTTTATAAGACTGAACATGATTTACAATCTTTCTGTAAAAAAATAGCCTTGAAGTTAACCTGGGCGCTGGGTTTGATGCTTGCATTGGTGAGTGTTTGGATGTTGTTTAAACAAGAATCCTATATGAAACGCTGGTTTGAGTTTCCCAATTTCTGGTACTTATCTCCTGTTCCCGTCATGGTGGCAATTTTAGGTAGTTACCTATTACGAGCACTACACAAAGGTCATGACTTGGCCCCTTTTTTATCGGTCATTGGCTTATTCGCTTTAAGTTACTTTGGACTTTGTATCAGTTTTTACCCTTACATAGTGCCACCAAGCATCACCATATGGGATGCAGCATCTCCAGATAAGAGCTTGAAGTTTCTGTTGGTTGGCTCGGCAATATTGATCCCAATGATCATGGCTTATACAGCTTATTCCTATTGGGTGTTTCGAGGAAAAGTCAGTTCTGAAGACCAGTACCATTGAGTTCATGTCACCCATGAAACAAAACCACAAAACTAAACAATGGAAGTGGTTCATATTGCTCTGGATTGGTGGTGTGGTGGCATTACTCAGCATCAGTTTATTAATCAAGTGCGCTTTTTTATAAGTGTGGTCCTTCATCCTAAAATCTTGATAATGTATTTTGGTAATAACAATTAAGACCTTAACAATTTTGTTAAATTTGTATGAAAAACCACTTTTTGTCCATACTGAGGGCGAAAATGAACCCTTGAAGTTATTTACATCTTGAATTTTTAAAACATAATGGAGATAAGAATTGGGTTAAAATTCAAAGCAATAATTATCTTATCGGTTTACTTTGATACAGTGAACCATGGGCTTTAATTATATTTTTTTTACAACAAAAGGAATTCTTATGAAAAACAAATTAACTTTACTGGCCTGTTTATGGGCATTTAATGGCATGGCGCAAGACAACATGTGGAAAGGTTGTTACTTTGGCGGATTTGCTTCATTTGCAGAAAATTCAAATCAATGGACCACCAACTTCATTCAAAACGAAGTGCGCAACGAAAATGCGGGTTCAAAAGATGCCGATGACACTGCCATCGGAGCTCAATTGGGATGTGATTTTTTTGAAAATGACAATTGGGTTTTGGGGGTAAAAATATCAGCCAGTGATGCGGAGTTAACTGCCACACATTTATACCAAGGGGGAACCGGACCACAAAACACCGTGACCTACCACACAGATGATGTGGTTTCATTAATCAGTCGTGTGGGTTTTAAAGTCAATGATGAAGGCTTGTTATATGGTCAATTGGGTTATACACAATCATCCAATAGATACGAAGACAATGACCCTGATTTTAATCCGGACATTGCATTTAGGAAGCGGTTGTCGCGCAATGGCATTACTTTAGGATTAGGTTATGAGCATCGCTTATCAGATCAGTTTTCATTGTTCGCTGAATACAACTACACTGATTTAGGTAAAGAGCGTAATGTCAATTTGATCGATACCAGCAGTGTCAATATTTTTGATTACTTAGCCACATTTGATCAGGACATTTCACAATTTAATATCGGTGTTAATTTCAGCTTCTGATTTAACTCTTGAATTTAACTGGTGCGATCAAAGCCACGAAAACTGATGGCTTCGGCCAAATGCTTTTGTTGCACCAGTTCACTGCCATCTAAATCTGCAATAGTACGACTGACTTTAATGATGCGGTGATATGCCCGTGCAGATAAGCGCAATTGATCCACCACTTGTTCTAAAAAATCCAACAATTCTTCATTCAAAGGGATGTACTTTTCAATTTCTTTGCCTTGTAACTGAGCATTGCTTTTACCATGGTTCCTTTGTAATTGAATGATCCTGCTTTTGATGACTTGTTGTTTGATGGTTTGGCTGGTGATGTTAGATACAGTTTTTGCCCGCAATGTTTTGTGTGGGATGCGGGGCACTTCCACTTGTAAATCAATGCGGTCCAATAAAGGCCCAGAAATTCTATTGCGATAATTTTGGATTTGTCCAACTGAACACTCACAGGTTCGATCTGGGTCACCAAAGTAACCACATGGGCAGGGATTTAAACTGGCCAACAATTGAAACCTGGCAGGAAATTCAGCTGTCCGTGCAGCCCGTGATATGATGATTTTTCCAGACTCCAATGGTTCACGCAACACCTCCAAAACATGCCGCGAAAACTCAGGTAATTCATCCAGAAATAATATACCATTTTGTGCCAATGAAATTTCTCCAGGCATTGGGTTGGAACCACCGCCGACCAGTGCTGGGGCAGAAGCGGTATGGTGTGGTGCTCGGAAGGGAGGCTGGCTCCAACAGGCTGGATCAAATCCCTGGGCACTGATCGATGCCACTGATGCGGTTTCCAAGGCTTCTGTTTCAGTTAAGTCCGGTAAAATGCCAGGTAAGCGACTGGCCAACATGGTTTTACCAGTACCAGGTGGTCCATAAAAAAGCAGGTTGTGCTTACCACTGGCGGCGATGATCAAAGCCCGTTTGGCATGTTCCTGGCCTTTGACATCAGCCAAGTCTGGGCAGGTGTTTGTAAAATCTAAACCATCCAATTCAGCGCGAGGTAATTCATCTACAGTGTCCAACCAGGCAGAAACTTCAAGTAAGTTATTGGCCAACATACAATCACATGATTGCACCAAGGCAGCCTCAATCCCATTGTCATAGGGACAAATCAAACTGCGTCCAGTTTGCGCCACCGCACTGACTACCGGCAGCACGCCGCGTATCGGGCGTAAATCTCCACCCAAAGCCAGTTCCCCAACAAACTCCACGTCCAACAAACGATCTCGTTGTACCTGACCTGATGCAGCCAAGACCCCAACAGCAATCGGTAAATCATAACGTCCTCCTTGCTTGGGTATATCAGCTGGGGATAAATTAATGGTGATGCGATGTTGCGGAAATTCATAACCAGAATTCATGATCGCCGCCCGCACCCGATCTTTGGATTCCTTGACAGCCGTTTCCGGCATACCAACGATGGACAAACCAGGTAACCCCCGTGAAATGTGTACTTCCACCCGTACTTGAGGTGCCTGCACCCCAAATTCAGCCCTTGATAACACCACTGCCAGTTTGGTCATATGTATGATTGTCAATTAAAGTGGACAGTGTAGAAATTATCGATCAACTTAACAGTGGCTGTTTTCTGACTTGAGGGTAAGAAAATATGGTTGGTCGGGTTAATAATGGGTATTGGCTCCTTAAGATATTAAAGGAGATGAAGTTTGAATTTTTTGTTTTCTTTAGGCATTAATTTAATGATTTTTTAGGCGTTATTTTGCAATTGAGCATTGCCGTGAATATCTGAAACAAAATTAAAGAATATGTAAGGTGTTGTTGATTTGTTTTTAACAAAATTGGTCACTTTCTGAATAGCAAAGTTAACTGAAGTCAGAGGAGAACAACTTTATATTCAAAAGATATGATAATCACAATAATCTGTATATTTTGACATTGAATAGGTCAACCATCATTTATACTCTTTGGTAAGTTACAAATTAGTGTGTGTGATCATGTTATACCCGAATCTAAAACATTGGGCTGTTGTCTTATGTTTAAGCCTCAATTTAGCTGCAGCCAATGACCAAAGCGTTGATGATATTCAGGCATTGATTTCTTCAGAACCTGAAAAAGGCTTGGTGCAGGCGAAACAATTCTGGCAAGACAAAGCAGTAAATGCTGATAATTTAATAGCTGGCATATTAATGATTTCTGCTTATACAGCCAATGCACAATATGCCCCAGCTAAAGACTTATTGGATCAATTTTTATCACTTGAAACACTGGCCGCTGACCAAACAGGCTTGTTACTTGCAATGAAATTAAATAACGCCAGAAAGTCTAAAAGTACAGAGGGCTTAGCCAATACTATTGCACATGTCAAAACAGTCCTTGTTGATATGAATGAGCAAAAGGACCTTGCTAGCAGAAACAAAGCCTTGTTTGAATTAAACCAAGAAATGGGCTTTCAACATTATTATGCAGCAGAATTTGAGACAGCCGAGCCCTATTTTATTGAAGCATATAATTACATCGATGTGGATGATAAAAAATCAGTCAGTAATTTACTGAACACCATTGGAGTGGTTTATGCACAACAAGCAAAACTAGCCCAAGCAGCTCAGTATATGTTTGATTCACTAAAGATGCTTGAAGACAATGACTTACCCGTCAGTATCAGTAGGTATCAAAATTTGGGTTCATTGTATTTTGGACTTAAAGATTATGATAAGACCATTGAATACAGTCAAAAAGCTTTAGAAATAGATCATAAGCCAAATAAATCTACGGTTTCTTTGTACAGTAATATGGCAGCAGCTCAAATTGAAAAAGGACTGGTTGATGAAGCGATTAAAAATTTAAAAAAGTCAATTGAAATCAGTACTGAACTTGGCACCACTTCAGCCAGTGCGCGTAATAATTTAGGCTATATGTATAAACAAGCAGGTCAATATGATCAAGCCTTGGAGCAATTAAATTTGAGCGCTCAAGAATTGGATGATGCTGAAAATTCTGAATTACGTGGCGTGTCTTATAAATCGAGGGCTGATGTATATGCCGCAATGGAAAATTATGATCAAGCCCTTGAGTTTTATGAACAAGCCCAGCTCATATT
>JBPOFV010000024.1:0-12745 GCA_051252335.1 Marinicella sp.
GTTTGGATGATGGCGGTAATGTCACAGCTTATTGCATTGAAACACAATGTCGCAGTGTATTTGAAAATGTTCGGCTGATTTTAGAGGCTTCTGGTGCCAACTGGAAGGACTTGGTTGATGTAACGGTCTTTTTAACCAACATGGATGAGGATTTTGTCACTTACAATAAAATTTACGCAGAATATTTTGCCGACAACCAACCTTGTCGAACCACCGTAGAAATCAACAAACTGCCGACGCCGATCGCGATTGAGTTAAAATGTATAGCAACCATTGACAGTTAATCAACAACAAAGAGAATTTAAATGAGCAATGAGCCAATGACACCCGTACCACCTTTTAATATACAGCAGTGGATAGATGACCACCGGGATCAACTACAGCCACCGGTTTGTAATAAGCAGGTTTTTGTAGAAGATGATTTTATTGTGATGGTGGTCGGTGGGCCCAATGGGCGCCGAGATTATCATTATGATGAAGGCCCAGAATTTTTCTATCAACTAGAAGGTGAAATGTTATTAAAAACACAACAAAACGGTCAGGTTGTCGATTATCCAATTAAGGCCGGAGAAGTGTTTTTATTGCCGCCGCGCATGCCCCATTCCCCCATTCGATATAAAAATTCGATTGGATTGGTGGTTGAGCGCAAGAGACTGGTTCATGAAAAAGATGGACTTATGTGGTACTGTGAAAACTGTAACCATCAGTTGTTCGAAGAGTATTTCACTTTAAAAGATATAGAAACAGACTTTTTTCCTATATTTGATCGGTTTTTTGCTGATGAAGAAGCCCGTACTTGTGATCAGTGTGGGACTGTAATGCCGCCAATTAATAAGCTGGACCTGTGATGCTCAAGGATCCACTTACCATAGATATTCATACCCATATCCTGCCAGAAAACTGGCCAAACTTAAGCGAGAGGTATGGTTATGGAGGTTTTGTGCAGCTTGAGCACACCGGCTGTGGTTGTGCCCGGATGATGCAAGACGGTAAGCACTTTCGCGACATAGAGGCCAATTGTTGGGATCCCTTAACTCGATTAGCTGAATGTGATCAACAGGGTGTACACGTTCAGGTGTTGTCTACTGTTCCTGTGATGTTTTGTTATTGGGCCAAACCACAAGATACCCATGATTTATCTCGATTTTTAAATGATGACATGGCTCAAAAAGTGGCCACCGATCCGCGTCGTTTTGTGGGGCTAGGCACTTTACCGATGCAAGCACCAGATTTAGCCATCAAAGAATTAGAGCGGTGTGTCAAAGAACTGGGTTTGGCAGGCGTACAAATTGGTTCACATGTGAACGAGTGGAATTTAAATGCCCCGGAATTGTTCGATGTTTTTGCTGCTGCAGAAGAATTGGGTGCAGCTGTTTTTGTCCATCCATGGGATATGGTGGGTAAACAACAAATGAAGGATTATTGGTTGCCTTGGTTGGTGGGCATGCCGGCAGAAACTTCTTTGGCAATATGTTCCATGATCTTTGGTGGCGTATTGGAGCGATTGCCCAACCTGCGCATTGCATTTGCACACGGTGGAGGTGGTTTTCCGGCCAGTATTGGTCGCATTGAACACGGCTTTCAGGTCAGGCCCGACTTGGTGGCTGTGGATAACCCACACAATCCCAGAAAATATTTGAAACAAATTTACTTGGATACTTTGGTACATGATCCAGGTGTACTGGATTTGATTGTTGATTTAATGGGCCCTGAACGACTGGCGCTGGGTACTGATTACCCTTTTCCTTTGGGTGAATTACAGCCAGGTAAATTGATTAGATCTATGCCCTATTCAGATGACATAAAACATCGCATGTTGTCTGGAACGGCCTTGGAATGGTTAAATTTAAACCGTGAACAATTTGTCTGATGCGTTTTAGTATCGATTTAAAAAAGCCGCCGCAGTCCATAGCGATTGAGTTACATTTTGATGGACCTCAACCCAATCATTTTGGTGCTGATCGTGCCAGTGCATCTCCCATGAAATCAGGTTCATTTATTGGAGACACCCGTCAAGGTGGATCATGTAACGCTCAAGACATTTACTTGAATCCGCATTGTAATGGCACCCACACAGAAAGTATTTCACACGTTATCAACCAACTTATTGCACCACATAAAGTGATCAAACAACCCTTGATGCTGGCAAGTGTGATTAGTATAGAGTCCACCTCAGCAGCATCAATCAATGCTGATTTTGACTCATATAGGCCCCCTATCAATGAAGCAGACAGTATACTTTGCAAACAAGCGCTTACGGCTGTAAAGAAATTGTTACACAAGGATGTAAAAGCGTTAATTATCAGAACCTTACCAAACAGTGAAGACAAAACCTCATGTCGATATGGTGATGATTTCCAACCGCCATTTTTTAGCCATGAGGCCATGCAGTGGCTGGTGAATGAAACAGAAATAGAACACCTTTTGGTCGATTTGCCTTCAGTCGATCGTTTGAATGATGATGGCCTGCTAAGTAATCACCGCATTTTTTGGAATATAGAAATGGGCAGCCACCAAAGCAAAGAAGAACAGTTCATACACAAGACCATCACCGAGATGGTTTATGTTCCTGATGACATCAAAGACGGCACCTATTTACTGAGTTTGCAAGTTCCCAAATTAAACCTCAATGCAGTACCAAGCAACCCTTTGTTGTATCACATTAAATAGCCGTTGAATGTGGTTTGAAAACAAGTGTATACACAATCATAGCCTTATTAGCCTTTGCAGGAAATTCCGTGCTGTGTCGAATGGCTTTGGGCGAAGGATTAATCGATGCTGCAGGTTTTACTTCTGTGCGCTTGTTATCGGGGGCGTTGGTATTGACGCTCATTTATCTGGCCTCTTCGAAACAAAAAAATCAAATTAAGTCCCTGTTAACACCTGGGAAAAAACAGCTGGTGGGTGCTGTTTGCTTGTTTATCTACGCCACCAGTTTTTCTTTTGCTTATTTGGTTTTAGATACTGGAACAGGTGCTTTGGTTTTGTTTGGTGCCGTGCAATTAAGTATATTGTTTTCAAGATTGTTCACAGGTGAACGATTTGTTGTTGTTGAATGGTTTGGTGTGTTGTTGTCTTTTGCAGGTCTGGTGTATTTGTTGATTCCTGCTTGGGGAACCCCTTCTTTATTAGGCTTTGCTTTAATGACGTTCAGTGGATTGGCATGGGGCCTATATACCTTGGCCGGCCAAGGGTCTAAGCAGGCGTTGTTTGAAACCAGTAAAAATTTCATTTGGTGTGTACCTTTGGTGTTGGTGCTAAACCTGATTGTTTTTCAACCCAGTAATTGGACCAGTGAAGGTTTTATGTTGGCTCTTTTATCTGGTGCATTGACATCTGGAATAGGTTATGCGATTTGGTATGCAATACTTCCAAAGCTATCGTCATCTCAAGCAGGTGTGTTGCAATTGTTGGTACCTGTCTTGGCTGCTTTTGGCGGTGTGCTGTTCACAGGAGAAACCATGAGTCCGAGGTTAATAATTTCAACCACAGTGGTGCTAACCGGAATATATTTGGTGATCAATTCAGCCAAAAAGAACCTAAACGCCAGGTAATCATTCACATCAAAACTTTTAGCGCTTGAAAATCAGCCTTGGAAAGTTAACAATAATTACTTTCAATTCAGAGAGCGACAATGGAAGGCTTATTTACCATAGAAAATTTACTGACACTGTGTATGTTGGTTATGCTACAGGCCGTTTTGGGTTTTGATAACTTGTTATACATCATTATTGAGTCACAACGGGTAGAAGAATCCAAACAATCTAAATTAAGAAAAACAGGCATCTGGTTGGCCGTTTTATTTCGTTTGGTTTTATTGTTTGGGCTGTTAAAACTATTGAGTTATTTTACTGAACCATTTTTAACCATAGCTTGGACAGGCGTAGTAGAAGGCGAATTTAATTTAAGAGCCGTTGTGGTCTTGATTGGTGGTGCATTTATCATATATACCGCCATGAAGGAAATTTGGCACATGCTTTCATTGGAAGATCAAATGGCGGATGAAAAAGAGAAAAAATCATCATTCGCCACAGCATTGATTTTAATAGTGACGATGAATGTGGTATTTTCATTCGATTCGATCCTCAGTGCCATGGCCTTAACTGATAACTACATCATCATGGCCACAGCCATCTTAATTGGTGCGATATTGATGGTTTGGTTGGCCGATACAATCGCAGTATTTTTACAAAAAAATCGCATGTATGAGGTTCTGGGTTTATTCGTTCTATTCATAGTTGGGGTGATGTTGTTGTCAGAAGGAGGCCACATAGCTCACTTGAAATTCTTTGGCCATGAAATCACTCAAATGAGTAAAGCCACGTTCTACTTTGTGATAGCCGTTTTAGTGATTACTGAGATAGTACAATCACGTTATTCGAAAAAGCTTTCTAGACTAAAAGCGCAAGAAATACAGGATTAATTTGTGACTGAAAACTTGATGTTGGCCATTGCGGCTATTGGTATCTTAGGCTCTATGGCTCAATGGTTGGCTTGGTGGTTAAAGCTGCCTTCAATTTTGTTATTGCTGCTGTTGGGAATTGTCCTTGGTAAACCAGTTACGGGAATAATTGATCCAGATCTTATATTTGGCGATTTGTTGTTCCCAGTGGTTTCTCTGGCGGTATCCGTGATCTTGTTTGAAGGTGCATTGACTTTAAACTTCAGAGAAATCAGAGGTCTTGAGTCGGTGGTTAGACGCATGGTGACTGTTGGAATGGCAGTCACATGGATTACCATTGCCTTAGCTACGCATTGGTTGCTTGATTTGCCTTGGCTGTTGTCATTGTTATTTGGTTCACTGGTGGTGGTTACGGGTCCGACTGTGATCGTACCCATGTTACGCATATTAAAGCTTAATAAAAAGGTGGCCAATGTACTGCGCTGGGAAGGCATAGTCATAGATCCACTGGGTGCTCTTTTAGCGGTGCTGGTTTTTAATTTCATCATTTCATCGCAACAAGGTGCGGCAGGATTGGTTGAGGTACTGTTAGATTTTGGATGGATCTTATTGGTTGGTGGTGTGCTTGGTGCTGTTGCTGGAGCGTTTTTAGGGTTGATACTTAGGCGGCATTGGTTGCCTGAATATTTGCACAATGTATTTACCTTGACTTTGGTATTTGCCGTTTTTGCTTTTTCTGATGTTCTGGCTCATGAGTCAGGATTATTGACGGTAACCATTATGGGTATGTGGTTAGCCAACAGTAAAAATACGCCGATTGAAGACATTTTGAATTTCAAAGAATCATTAACGGTCTTGTTGATATCGGGTTTATTCATCATCTTAGCTGCACGGTTAGATCTACAACAATTTTTGCAAATTGGCTGGTTATCAATCGTCTTATTTTTGGTGGTTCAATTTGTTGCCAGACCGTTAAAAATCATGGTTTCTACTTGGGGATCGGATTTAAGCTTCAAAGAAAAAGTCATTCTTTCTTGGATTGCACCTCGTGGTATTGTGGCAGCTGCTGTTTCTGCTTTGTTTGCATTAAAACTTGAGCAACAAGGTTATGCAGAAGCCAGCTTGATGGTGTCATTAACTTTTATGGTGATCATTGGTACGGTGGTGTTTCAGTCAGCAACAGCAGGTTTTTTAGCCAAAAAATTGGGTGTTTCAAACCCAGAGTCAAAAGGCATTTTAATGGTAGGCAGTAACCCTGTGGCGGTGGCCATTGCAACGTCTTTGAACAAGCATGGCTTCGAGTGTTTGTTAACCGACTCTCACTGGCGATACATCAAAGATGCTCGCATGAAAGACATCAAAACCTATTATGGTAATGTGGTCTCAGAACATGCCGATCATCACCTGGATTTAATTGGAATTGGCAAGTTGATTGCCGTTTCGATGAATAATGACCTGAATTTACTGGCTGCAGCACGGTATAAAAATGAATTTGGAGTGGCCAATATTTTTATGTTGAGCAACGAAGAAAGAAATAAAGATGATACCAAGCATGCCATTTCTCTTGAAGGCAAAGCCAGACACCTGTTCAGTAAAGATGTGACCTATGCAAAACTGGCTAGTTTGTTGGCTCAAGGCGCCCAAATAAAAACCACTTTATTTACCCAAGAGTATGGCCATGAAGCCTACTTAGCGCAGCATGGGAATAACGTGATACCTTTGTTTGGAATTTCACCAGACGGTAAAAACCTCAGGGTTTTCACTCGCAAAGAGAGCCTTGAAAAATTAAGTGCCGATTGGAAAGTTGTGGGACTGATAAAACAGTCTGAAATCAATGAAAAAGAGCCGCCTGAAGATTGAATTCAATTTGGTTTTTTTGGTTTTAGAAAAACCAATTCAGGTTTAATTGAACATAATCGTTTTGATTAAAAATGTAAACACTGTCACTGGGATCAACTTGGCTGAAGGCGCGAATTCGAAGTTCCGCGGTTAAATGGTTGTTTAACCGCGTTTCAGCTTCAACATTTAGAAACACCGAATCGCGTTCTATATCATAACTGATTCCCCCCAATACGGCGGTATCCTTGCTGTCGTTTAATGCCCATCGAGCAGCCAAAAACAAATCATTATCTGCGGCTGAGGGTGCGCTGATTGGTTGACGTCCGTCGTATTGGTACTCTACCAACAGACCCAGATCAGCGCTGCTGTCATTGATTTGATACAAGGTGTACTCTAGGCCGCCAACGGCCGCCCAGAAACTGTCTATTTGAGTGTTTTTGTAAATGCTTTCGAACTTCCACAACCAGGCATCTATGGTGTATTGTAAGTCGACCCCAAACTGGTTCATTTGTTGGTAGTATGGAGTTAATGAATTGGCATCTGTGCTCGGTATTAACAACGGTTCACGGTCGGTGCCTTTAAACAGGTGTATCCCTAGATCCAAATCTCCAAAATAATGCGAATAACGCAAAGCCAAGTCAATGTGATTTTGTTCAGAACGGGATTCATATGTGGCATCATCGTTGATGGCTTGGCCAAAGCCAAATCTGCCATCTGCTCCGGGAAACGTACGTTCACGAAAATAGGGCAAAACAAATAATTGAAGTCGGCCCCAATTTTGTTGCCGGCTGAAATGAAGCATGGGTTGGCCTAATTTATCTTCTTGGTCTAAATCTTCAACCCAGTCGGTTTGGTTAATGACATCAACCAGGTGAGCAGATTCGGTTACCCCCCAAAATACTTTGTTAAGCCCAAATGTGGTGGTCCATGCTTTGTTGGAATAGGACCAATACAGCTCTCGAAGATCACCATGGGTTCGCTTACTGTCCTGTTCATCCCAGCGCATAAAGGCGATGGCGCTGAATCGGTGATTGCGATTATCAGAACGCCACTTCCATTCAGGTTCAATAAAAACAGAAGGTTGTAGATCATTGTCTTGATTTGAAAACAAGGGGTCCTGAAAGAACCCCCTGGCCTCAAGGCCAATATTCACCGAGAAATCGACTTCCTCGGCCTGTGAGGGGAGCACACAGATCATTGTGAGTAAGATAAATATTGGTACCACAACTTGGGAGGGGTTAGATCCCAAGAAATTCTGTCTATATGTAATAGAGTTGTTGTTTGGGTTTTTCATTGCAAAAAAATGTCTTTATAGTTCGGTTAATTTGCCTTTAACAAAATCATGATCACCCAATCCCACTTTGAAAGTGAAATCACCATAGATTAAATCGGTGCTTTTACCGTTGGTATGGTTAACCATAGATAGTTTATGGCTGCGCCATATGCCATCATAGTTGCGGTAATCTGTGAGCTCTAAGGTTTTTAACAAGCTGTCTCTGCGGTCATAAAACTCAACTTTTCGAAGTTGAAAATCTGTTTGGTCAATCCAAGCAATTTGTTTGGTGTAACCAGAGTGTTCATAGCGTGGAGTTCTTTGCACCACATCACAAACTAAATCACCACATGATTCTGTTTTGAGCCAAGAATAGTCATATTTTTTTAACTCAGTGGATGTGAAGTCTTCAAAAGCAAACTCAGAACCAACAAAGGGACCTGATTTGTTCTTAGAAGAAATTCTTTTCACTCTTTTCAAGGCAGGTAAAAACAACCATTGATCATCTGGTTTAATCATTTTTGCATGAGACAACAAAGCCGTCCCTTCAACGTCTTTAGGGGTGTTAAAAACCACCAGGCTTTTATCGCCTTGGTCTTCGTCCTGAACTTCTAGGGTGGTAAATGTCATTGAACGGGTGGTTTCTTGTCCAGCCTTATTCTTTAACACCATAGTGACCTCAACCTCGCTGTCAAGAAAACCTCGGTCAGAGCGATCAGAGCGAGCTGATACATCATAACCCTTTTGTGTCATTTCATCATTGCCAGCAGTCACTTGAGCCAATGATATCATGGGCGCAGAAAGTAATAGAACAGCACCTAAAGAAGCTGTAATCTTCGTATTTTTCATTGTTGATTCTCCTGAGTTAATTGGTGTATTTTGCCCCACTGTATTTTTGCGGTCAAAAAAGACCAACAGCGCCGGTAACAGTAAGAAGTCTAAAACCAAAGCAAACATGATGGCTATGGCTGTTAACATGCCCATATCAAAATTGATTTTAAAGGATGATGTAGTTAGTACTAAAAATCCAGCTGTCAGTATCACAGTGTTGACTAAAATGGCTACACCCACATTTCGGTAAGCATATTTGACCGAATCAGCTGCATCCAAGCCCTTTTCATTTCTGGCTCGAACGTATTTAGAAAGAAAGTGCACAGTGTCATCAACAATAATTCCCAATGATATGGAAGCCACTGTAGCCACTGAAAAGCCCACTTCACCCACCAACAGCGCCCAAGTACCAAAAGTCGCTAAGATGGGTAAGCCGTTGGGAATTAAACTAAGCAAACCCAAGCGCCAATTCATCAAAGACACCATCAGTATCAAAGAAATCAGAAAGATGGCACCTATGGTGCCGCCAATCATGTTAATGACATTGCGTTCAGCAATATAGGTAAACATCACTTGTGCACTGGTAGGTAAAGTTGATTGCATGTAATCAGGTAAGTTGTCTTTGATCCATTTTTTAGACTTTTCTAGCATGATTTTGGTTTCTGCTGTAGATGTATTGGCCAAAGTTGCAGTCACGCGTGTCGCTGACTTATCTAGGTTGACGCGATCGTTTAAGTCCAATCCAAAAGGCAAAGACATTTCATAAAGCAACAGGTATTGAGCAGCCAGTTCTTGGTTGTCGGGTATATTAAAGTAAGCGTCATCATCGGCATGTAAGTTTTTATTCAAACGCTTGATGATTTCAGAAAATGAATAGACATGAGTAACGTGATTTTGTTGGCGTAAAAAATCACTGAACTGCTCTAAGTATTGTAGATATTCAGGGTCTGAAATTTGATTCGGGCCTTTGGCTGGCAGTGAAAACTCAACGGGATAAATGCCAAAGTTTTTGACCACTTCATCGGTGTCAGTGCGAAACTCAATGGATTCATCAAAATATTCTGACCACTGGTCATTCAACTCAATTTTTGGGATGAAGGTGATTAAAATCAGTGTAGACAAGCCTATCACGACAATTAACTGTTTAGGGTGTGTAACCACAAAGGTGCCCAAACGATCCATCAGGCTTAAGCCATTTACATCTCGCTGCTTAACCTTAAAAGGCAACAGATGCATCAGAGCCGGTAACAATGTCAGAGATAGAATCCAAGCTGCGAAAATGCCCATGGCTGTGATGTTACCCAGATGCCAAAAAGGTGGTGAGTCAGAAAAATTCAAAGCCAAAAATCCAATGATGGTGGTTAAAGATGTGATGGTCACCGGTAAGAAATTGACCCGAACTGCTTCAATAATGGCTTTGGATTTTTCCATGCCATCACGCATTAAACTTTTCAGTGTTATTAATATGTGTAAGGAGTCGGCGATCGCCAAAGTCAATATGATGGTTGGTGCAGAGCCGGCAACAGGCGTGAGCTTGATGCCAAAATAACCAGCCATTCCCATGCCAAACATGGAAGAAAGAACAATCACTATTAATGTGGCAAAAGTGGCACTGAATGACCTGAGTATCAACAACGTCATGATAATGATTACCAGGAACATCAATGGGACTAAGGTACCCATGTCACCAAAACCTGCTTCTGCAAAAGCGTTGTTCAACATTGAGACACCACTGATATATACTTTGATGTCAGGGTACAGTTCCGCCAGCGTCGCTTTCAGCGCTCTGGCTTTGGCCACAGATTCAGGTACTTCTTGAGCACTCTTTTGAGGAAAGTTCAAGGTGACAGCTACTGAAGTTAATTGACTGTTGTCGCTGAGTAATTGTTTATAAATTAAGGGTTCATTGGTCGCCACTTGTTGTTTTTCAAGCAGCTCAGTTGCTGACAGATTGCTGGCATTTTCGACCAAGTCTTCAACGATTAAATCATCATCTAAACCATAAGTGTGTTGAAAGTTGGAAATTGAATCAACCCGTTGTGTATAGGGTATTTGCCAAGCTTCTTCAGTCAACCACTCTACGGCTGATAAGGTGTCATTGGAAAACACTTCTTTTGATGCGGGTTTTAAAACAAATAATATGTTGTCGTTTTTACTGTAAGTGGTTTGCAACTGATCAAAAGCCTGTAGTTCAGGGTTGGCTTCAGAAAAGAAATCCCGATAATCAGTAGAAAAATCCAACAACCTGCCACCCGAACCAGCCAGCATAATAATGATGAGGGTGATTAAAATAACCATCAAGCGATTGTTAATTACACGCTTGGCCAGTAAGCTGGCAAAGTTGTCTATAGATTGAAAATATTTGCTCATATTTACCTCGAACTATCCTGGTGTTTACATTGTTTTATATGACCGCTTGGTCATAAATAAGTCAAAAAAATCAAATACCTAAAAGCTGTAATTGATGCTCTAAAATTTGGTTGGCCATTTCTGCATCCATATTGTTTTTCATTTCTATGCTTAAACCTTCCATTGCCACCCCAATTAAAGCGGTGACCAATTGTGGTGGTTTGGTCAATTGTTGCGGGTTTAATTGATGAATGTTTTCAATGACTGAAACCATTAATGCAATCATGCGTTCATGCTTTCGTTGCAATAATCCGCTGATATCATCATCAAAAGGCGCACTATCAACCAATGAGTTAACGGCTAAACAGCCTTTTTGATGAGCACCTTCGTGCTCATCACAGCGGGCATACTTAAGCATTTGAAAAAGCACAGCCCTCATCGCATCAGTGGGATTATTGTGTTCGCTTATGATGCGTTTTTGATCAGCATACATTTGGTCAAGATAAAGCTCAAGCGCAGCCATGAACATTGATTTCTTATCACCAAATGTCTGATACAAACTGCCTTTGTGCATTCCAGTTGCTGCCATGATATCTACCATAGAGGTGCCATCATAGCCTTTTTCCCAAAACACCTGCATGGCGTTTTCGAGGATAACTTCTGGTTCAATTTTACGAGGTCTGCCTACTGTCATGAGGCTGATTATAGGTATTTATGACCGATCGGTCAACAAAAAAACCAAATAATTGACCTGTTGGTCATAAATCAAAGAAACAAAAGGAGCTCAGGGTCTTGAGCTCCAGTTTTTTTACGGTGTGTATCGTCTCAGCTGTTTCAGAATGATTTACCCAAGCCAATGCCAATCACGGTAGGGTTGATGTCAATGTCAACCGACGCACGTCCAATGGCGGTGTCAAATGTAGCTTCGGTATCAATTTGAATGTATTTTAAATCTACATTAAATGACCAGTTGTTTTCCAGCTGCCAATCAATTCCAAACTGGGCGGCTAAGCCGAATGAGGAGTCAATGTCTAAATTAGAAGCACCTAAAACCGACTGAGCAGCTCCGGTTAGTTCATCATTGAAAAACAATGTATAGTTTAAGCCAACACCCGCATATGGCCTGACTTTGCCTTTGGGATTGAATTGATATTGCATGAATACAGTGGGTGGTAACACATTGGTGTCAACCACATGGGTACCATTTGGTACACCTAGGCTAGCTAAACCATTGGCTGCAACGCTGTGTTTTGAGCTGAGGTCCGCCAACACTTCGACAGCCCAACGGTCAGTGACCATATAACCCAACGAAACATCTAAACTGGGACCTGTGTCAACAGTAACACCAGTACCTGCCACGCCTGTGCCATCAACGCTAATCAATGAGCTGTCATCGTTGGGAGCGACATTGATTGCGCGAACATGAAGCAGCCAATCACCTTGTTCTAAGGCAACTACATTTAAACTCATAATAGCCAAGGCTGTGGTTAATATTTTTCTCATTTTTGGTCTCTTTTGTTGTGAAAACCATATTGTAAAAAAAACGTTAAATAAGTAGTTTGACAATAATCAAAAAGCGATGAGGTTAATAATAAAACAGGTGATTTTCTCAGCTGAACGCACCCCCAATATAATGTCCTTAAAAATGAGATGAAAGACACAAATTAAGCAGTGTCTGTTGTTTTCACAGATAAATTCCAACACAATATGAAACCATTAAATAAGCGCAAGGTTGTTATGAAAAAAATCAGTGGGTGGGTGTTGTTATTTAGTGCGAGTGTACTGAGTGCAGAAACGGAAACAATGATTGTCTTCGATGCTTCTGGTTCAATGTGGGGCCAAATAGATGGGCAAAGCAAAATTGAAATAGCACGTGATGCCATCAATGAAATCAGCTCGGGATTTGATTCCTATCAAGCAGTTGGCTTAATGGCTTATGGTCACAGACGTAAAGGTGACTGTTCAGACATCGAGCTTTTAGTTGATTCGGCTCCAGGAAATGCGTTACAAATAACCCAGCAAGTCATGCAATTACAGCCCAAGGGTAAAAC
>JBPOFV010000025.1:0-12601 GCA_051252335.1 Marinicella sp.
AGGTCCTGCCAACAAGACCAAGAAACTTAAGTCATCACGTTGTGCTGCTAACATGGGCGCAATCATGCCACCTTCGCTGTGACCTATTAGACCAATTTTATCGGCAGGAATATCCGCTCTTAGTTTTAAGAAATCCACGGCAGCGCTGATGTCTGTGACAAAATCTTCACTGGTGGCCTGATTAAAGTCACCGGTCGATTCACCCACACCCCGGTCATCAAGACGCAGCACTGCATAGCCTTGTTCAGCCAAATAGTCAGCAATGATCCAAAATGGCTTGTGATTGAATATGGTTTCATCACGATCTTGTGGTCCTGATCCAGTGATCATGATGGCAGCAGCTTTGACGTTGTTCGCATCACTGGGTCTGGTCAATGTGCCGGCCAATTCGATGTTAGCCTGGTTGTTATGGACCACCACTGTTTCGATATGGTAAGCAAAGGGCTCTTGGGGTTCTTGTGGGCGCTCTGATACTTGTTTTTGTGGTAAATCACGAGTCAACTGCAATTTAAAAACCATACCTTGTTGATTGAAATCACCTTTTATCACGCCTTTATTTGCGCCCATTGTGCCAATAAATTCAACCCCCAGAGCTTCCATAGTAAACACCACCTTGCCTTCTTGTAGCGTGATTGTGTCAACCACCATCCCTGTGGCACCTTGATCCGGACTGTCTGCTGTTGCGGTCAATGCTCCATCAACTGTGTTGACATGTAAGATCAATCCCAAAGGGTTACCTGGTATTTCTACTGTTCCACCCCATTGTCCCAATAAATCTTGATCATCACTGCTGTCTGACTTTGCGAATGTATCTTCGCTTACCGGTGAAAATGATAGTTTGAAAACACCACCCTGGATGAAGTTTCCGTCTATGTTTCCTGTGGCCTGATCCAATTCACCTTCATAATGAATACCGATTCCAGCAATTTCGAACATTAACTTCTCATCGTTGAATTCTAATGATGTCATAGCGATGTCATTAGCGCCTTGGGCTGGTGAGTCTAAGGTACCTGATTGATGCTCATCATTTTGTAGCAAGTGAATAACCAAGGGGATCTTGGTTCCATTGACATCCAGTTCCCCTTCCCAGTCACCACTTAAATCAGCCCATGCTGATGCCGATAAGAATAAACTGATTAGCAGTACTTTGAATTGAGTTTTAATATAAATCATCACTGATCTCTGTTGTTAAAAATAACATCGTACTGTGTTTTAACAGTGGCCAACAGTTTTTAGGATGAGCGGTTATTTTCCTATTTAATGCCCTATATTGACAATAGCTGCTCTTTCAGTGCCTTGAGGTCATCAATGATGGCTTGTTGTTCTTGGCGCAAAGGCTGGTTTAGTTTTTGTTCTAAAGATTGTGGTAATTGATTGAGATTAAGTTCGATGTTTCTATCAGCGACCATTTCAGCTGGCTGTACTGACACAACGCTGGCAGTGTCATTTAGAGTCAGCCACGCTAAAACAGTTAGACAAATTGCTGCGGCCAAACCCATTATTTTCACACTTGCAGGCTGATGACTTGATTGGCTAGCTAACAACTGCGACTCGATGTCTGAGCTAAAATCATGTTGTTCCAAACGAGCGACTGCTTGTTTCTTTAATACTTGAGCATCTTGTCTCAACCTTTGATCTAAGTCTTGATTCATGTCATTCTGCCTCCAGCATCAATTCAAGTGCTGAGTTGTTACTGAGTTTCATTTTACTTCGATGTAAATTGGTTTTCACCCACGACTCTGATTGGTTCATGATATGGGCAATTTCTTTGATGCTGGACTGTTCAACATAAAAGAACCACATCACATCATAACTGCTGGGAGTTAAATCTTGCTTAATTAATTTCCATATGTTGTCCTGGTCAATTGCAAAGGGGTCAGCTTCTGTCATGTATTCCATACCCGAAATGTTTTCAATTGCCACATGATAGATGGTTTTCAGTTTGCTTAAGATCCTTCTTGCAATCGTGAACAACCAGGTACTGAACTGCCATTGTGCATCGTAACTTTTGAGGTATTTAAAAGCACTGATAAATGTTTCTTGTAGTACATCATCGGCATCATGGCTGTTTTGGCATCGAGCCAACAAATAACTATAAAGGCGCGCTTGGTAAGAAGCCACCAACTGCGTAAAACAGTTGGTGGCGCCGTGCTGAGCCTTGATGATTAGTTGCTTTTCAGTCATGCTTATTACCAATCAATCAAAATCAATAGTTGGGATTAAACTCAGTGCAAATTCTGTGGTTATAAGTAAATCTTTACCTTGATTACTGATATTTAAACTGGCTAATAAGGCTGCAAGCAACTCATTGTCTTGATCTAAATTAGACAATGCATTCATGGCAATCAAGCCATTAATCACTTGTTCTAATTGTCTGGCTGTGGCTTCATCAGCCGTTGATAACGCTGACTCTAAAGCCAGGTTTTCATCCACTGAATAGATACTGGCTGAAAATTGAGTGATCTTTTGAAACACAGCTGAATTGAATGGTTTGCTGTTGCTGCTTAAATCTGCACCCATATGTGCCATTGCAGATTCGATGTTTACCAAAACTGACACCATGCCAGTGCTACTCAATTCATGATTGCTGTAACGGTCATTGATCCAGTTTTTAACTTCATTTTCTTCCAAGCTGACTACAATCGTTTCATTGTTTAGTTTGCTGCTGTAAAACGATTTCGATTCATCTTTTCCAGTTATTCGAAAATGTTCAAGTGTGCGACCATTGATGGTTGTGGTGTCATACAAAGCCACATTCACTTCTTCATGATCTTCCACCATGTACATCAAATTAATCAGGTAATCATTCAAGGCAAATGACCTGAAATCGCCATTTAACACCAAAGAAATGTCATCTTTTTCTTCACTGTGTCCGTAGGCCGTAAATTGTTGAACTTCTGTAGGGATGTGCTCTTTGATGGAAAAATCTGAATCTGTAGATTTCGAAGTTGGTAACAACGGCACAATTTTACTGCGTAGCTGTTCAATATCAGCTGAGAAGTACCAGTTGGCTTTGTCATAGGCGCTGGCTGCAGCGTTCAAGCTGAATGCCATCGTTAAGGTCATTGTAATTAAGGTCATTGTTTTTTTCATATCAGTCTCCTGTAACTATTAGATATGAAAACTTATAGGCTTGGGAAATGCCAAAGGTTACAAATAATGTGATTTTTTTATAATTGGCTGAATAAGTGAAACGGACAAAATAGGCTGAAATCAGCCCATACCAAAGACTAAATACACAATCTCAACACTTTTTTGGGTGTGATGTAACAGCATAAAAGAAACCAAGTATAAGAAGGAAGACAATAGACCCAATCCCCAAAGGTACAGCGATCGCACTTGAAACATCTGATGTAACCCATAAACTGCAATGGCGGTGGCATGCAACCAAATCAGACCTAACATGTACAGATGCCAGTCCAACAAGACTTCAGCGTGCGCCAACTGTAAAAATAAGTTGGTGTATTTTTCGCCATTAAAACCTGCATAAACCTCAAACACCATGTTCCATATCCACAATGGCACCCAATAAACTACAATGAACCAACCCACCAACAAACCGACATGATGATGGTTTCTCAAAGCCAACCAGGCGACTGCCGCCACTAAAACTGAAACCAGTGCGCCATGAACCAACAACACGGCAAAGATTTCGCCGGGTTTTTCTTGTTCTTGGACAAATTCAAATCCATTGAACAACAAGGACAACACGAGAATAATGATAATCATCAGTGCAATGGATTTTTTAACACACAACATGGCATGTTCAATGGCATTTTCCTGTTTTTGCAGGCTTTTAAGCATCCATTTTGGGTGGGTGTAGAAGGCAAACATGTTAATAAATGCCAAATACAATGCGCTGATTTCATTGGTGATATATTGCATGAATACATTGTACCGAATGCGCACTTGAACAGTACAGCTTTGAATTATATGGAACTACAGATGAAATCAAATGGTCTGAATTAATAGTCTCTGCAGGAACCTAATTATGAGAAGTCATCGAGCGGTTTTAGAACAACAAGAAGAAATCAACATCACACCAATGATGGATGTGGTTTTTATCATGTTAATTTTCTTTATAGTCACCACCTCTTTTGTTAAAGAAAAAGGATTGAGTATCAGCCGAGCAGGCACTTCCCAACCACAGGATCAACTCGGCAAAATAGTCAGTATTAAACTTGATAGCCAAGGCCACAGTATTAATGGCATGTCTGTCCCTTTGGATGGCATTGAAGCACGGTTGTCACAATTAAAGGCTGAAAACCCTGACCTGAAAGCTCAATTGTTTTCTGCCAAAGAGATCAAAATTGACACCTTGATTCGAGCAGTAGATCAAGTAAAAGAGGCTGATATCACTGCTTTTTCAGTGAGTACTTTTTAACGATCCAATGCCTTTTTTACAATTTGATTGATGTGGCTGAAAGTGGCATCTACCAAGGGTACTTTTGTGTCAGATTGACTAACCAATAAGCCGATTTCAGTACAGCCCAGTATGATGGCTTCTGCCCCTTCAGCAGCTAATTTATCTATGATTGCTAAATAATCTTGTTTTGATGATTGAAGAAATTGACCATGACACAATTCGTCGAAAATGACTTGGTTAATTAATTTGCGGTCAGCGGCAGCTGGTATGAGGGTGTTGATTCCAAATTGTTTTATCAATCGGTCTCGATAAAAATCCTCTTCCATAGTAAAAGCAGTGCCTAAAAGCCCCACTGATTTGATCCCCTTATGTGACAGCTCATGGCCCACAGCATCAGCTATGTGTAACAGAGGGATGTCAATGGCTGTCGCTATTTCGGGCGCCAGCTTATGCATGGTGTTGGTTGCGATCACCAAAAAATCTGCTCCGGCCCTTTCTATTTTTGAAGCATGATCAGTTAATATCGTAGCAATAGCCCCCCACTCACCTTGTAACATCAATTCTTCAATAGGTTGAAAATCTACGTTATACAGCACCATTTCAGCTGAATGCAGTCCACCTTTAAGTGAACCAATTTGTTGGTTTAATTCACGGTAATAAATTTGGGTACTTTCCCAACTCATACCACCTAATAGGCCAATGGTTTTCATTAATTAGCTTGAGTGGTGAAAAACTGCATACTGGACTTATTTCATCCAAGTATAAATTCGCATGGGCGGAATATTTTTAAATTCAACTTTTTTAAAAGTGTATTCACCAAATAATGGTTTGGCTAATTTACTGACATGATCACGTAGCTGATAGGCCAAAAATATACCACCTGGTTTTAAGGCTTCATGGATGGATTTAATGATGGCTTTGTCCATACCTTTAGGGAGTGTAGTGAATGGAATGCCAGAAATGATGACATCAGCTGATTCCCAATCATGTTCATCCATAATTGCAACTAAGTTTTGGGCACCTTTGTTGCTGATGGTTAGGCGTTTATCATCTATGGTTTTATTCATGTGGTCGATGAATTTTTGATTGATCTCGACACTGATCAACTCGGCATCATCTTGCATGTACTTGAGGATGCCCTTGGTGGTACCACCAGTACCGGGACCTAATTCCATGATATGCATGGCATCGTGTAAATGTGCGCACTTGGCCACTTGCTCAATCAACCAAGGTGATGAGGGCATGAAGTAAGCGACCTGCAAAGGACTTTTGATGGCATGCTTCAAAAAAAGAGCAGAATCCTTTAAAGAATTTTTTACTTTTTTGCTCATGCCTTGATACTATCGAGTAAGAATGAGTCGATTGTATCACGACTTACTTTCTGTGAAACCAAGTCAGTACGATTGCGGTATTCAACTTGATTTTCATCCAGCGCTCGATCACCAATGATGACTTGATGTGGAATACCTAACAATTCAAAATCAGACATCATAAATCCAGGCCGTACTTTTCGATCATCCAGTATCACTTCAACACCTTGTGCCAATAACTTTTGATACAAGTCATCAGCTGCTTGCTTCACCCTTTGTGATTTTTGGTAGTTCATGGGTAAAATGGCTACAGTAAAAGGTGCAATGTTGGCTGGCCACACAATACCTTTCTCATCGTTGTTTTGCTCAATCGCTGCAGCAACCATTCGGGTCACACCCATGCCATAACAACCCATTTCCATGGCTTGTGATTTACCTTGCTCATTCAACACCACAGCATTCATGGCTTTGGAGTATTTATTACCCAGTTGAAAGATATGACCAACTTCAATGCCTCGAGCCATTTTCAAGGTTCCAACACCGTCAGGGCTGGGTTCTCCTACTTGTGCATCTCTGATGTCTTCGACAACATCGAAATGGGCATCACGTTCCCAATTAACACCGGTGTAATGGAAATCATCTTCATTGGCCCCACAAATAAAGTCACTCATGTTAGCTACTGTTTTATCAACCACTACAGTACAAGCCAAATCTTTAACACCTATCGACCCCACATCACAACCAGCAACAGCTTTGGCTTCTTCTTCCGTTAACATCCGTAATGGTGATGCCACTTGGGCTAAATTATTGGCTTTAACCTCATTCAGATTGTGGTCACCTCGAAGCACCAAGGCGACGGGCTGTTCCACACCGGCCACCAATAAAGTTTTAATCGTCTTGGTTTTATCCACCTGCAAAAATTCAGAAACAGCTTCAATGGTTTTTTGCCCTGGTGTATGAACTTTTTGTAAATCCAACTGCGGCGCTGCTCGTTCGGACAACAAATTAACAGCTTCACATTTTTCTAAGTTAGCTGCATATTCACCGGTATCAGAATACATGATGGCGTCTTCACCTGAGTCTGCAATCACATGAAACTCTTGTGAACCTGAACCACCGATGGCGCCTGAGTCAGCCAGAACACATCTGAAATCTAATCCAATGCGATTGATGATGTTGCTGTATGCTTGCTTCATTTTTTCATATGTTTCAGCCAATGACTCTTGGCTTAGATGGAATGAATAAGCATCTTTCATGATAAACTCACGTGATCGCATCACACCAAATCGGGGCCTGATTTCATCTCTGAACTTGGTTTGAATTTGATAAAAATTAATCGGCAATTGTTTGTAAGAATTCACTTCGTTCCTGACAAAATCAGTAATCACTTCTTCATGAGTTGGACCAAAGAAGTAATCTCTTTCAGCTCGATCATGGATGGCCAGTAATTGACCACCAAAATCATCTATGCGCCCAGTTTCTTGCCACAATTCCTTAGGTTGAACCGCTGGCATCAGCATTTCTAATGCGCCAGCTGCATTCATTTCTTCACGAATGATGTTTTCGATCTTTTGTAAAACCCGAATTCCTAACGGCGCCCAAGTGTATAAGCCTGCGCCTAGTTTTCTGATTAAGCCAGCACGAATCATTAATTGATGTGAAATGATCTCGGCATCTTGAGGGGTTTCTTTGCGAGTAACTAGATGAAATGAAGTGGTTTTCATGACTGATTTATTGGGTTATTTCAAATTGCGTTATCTTAACTGATTCTGTTCATATCTGCTGATATTAATAACGCCTCTGGCTGTTATATATAACTATTATAATGACGTCTATCACTATAAATCATGTGTCTTCTCACAACAATTCTACAACTGCTGTTTGGTCAACGAATTCTATCAGGTCGGGCTATGTTGGTGCGATTCCGCCTGTTATTTACTTTTTTGAATTTTGGTGCATAAAAAATGTGACCGTTTGAGATCTTTTGGCCACTTGTTGCGTTTGTCTATCGATCAACAAGGCTTGTACTTTATGTTCGCCACGATAAATATTTGGAAAAGTTTGGGTGCTGGCATCAGCGGGTTTGTTTTTCTTACCATCTATCACAAATTGAATTTGATATTTTCGAGCTTGGGCCTCTGTCAATTTTTCAACTTTTGCTGTTAGCTTTCCACCTGTGCCCCAAAGGTTTTGTTCATTAACAGGTTCAATGATAGTAAATGAATTAACTTGGGCCAATTCAACCTCTTGATTATCAGAACCACTTTCATAGCTGGTGTTGTTGGTGACTGGTGTTGACGGAACTACTGAAAGCGGTGGTAAGTCCGCTTCCTCATATGCTTCATTAGGCTTAGTTTCTGTGTAGTGTGTTACACCATTTTCATCGGTGTATTTATATATTTTTTTTTCCTCTTGAGCTTGTGCAACGCCAAGGACAGCAAACAGGAAAAAAATCAAAGTGGTTGTTTTCATGGTCAATCCGCAAATAACATGTTTTCTTTGTTATACAATCTTACCGCAAACAAAGCCAGTAAGCCACCAACAAGCAATGTTCCTAAGATACATAGCCCCACATGAGTCCAAGCAACATCTTCTCCTCTGATCAGTTGATTGATGAGAATGTTTTGACTCAGTATTGGAGTTGCAAACATCCAAAGCTTTTCTTTGACTGGCATAAACATCAGCAGCATGCTCGGAATCATAGGTATAAAAATCACTAAATTAACATAAGTTTGTGCTTCTTTAAATGACTTACTGAAAGCCGCTATGATGGTTTGGATTGAACCCGCGACCAGTGCCAAGGGAACCAACATCAATAACATCATACCCATGTCAGATAAATCCAGTTTCATTGTCATGCCTAATGACTTTGTTGGATAGAAGGGTAAAGTCAGTTTAAAAGCAATCAAAGTAATCAATAACGTCAAAATTCCAAAGCTAATAGTTGCTGCTAATTTACCCGCCAAAACTTGAACCCGACTGACCGGATTTAAAAACAACGGTTCTAATGATTTACGTTCTTTTTCACCAGCAGTGGTATCGATGGCCAAATACATACTCCCCATAAACAATCCAATGATCATAAAATAAGGCAACAGCATCATAAATTGTGCACCTTTGGATTGGGCCGTGGCTTGATCATGTTCTTCAATGGTCACCACTTGCATTAAATTTGGGGAAATTCCTCTAAGTTGCAAACGCATGGCACCAATTTGTGATGAATACGCATTGATTAAACCTTTAACCCGCCTGACAGAAACGTTTGCAGCTCCTTTGGCTGAAGCATCATAATACAACATCACTTTTGCCGGCCTGGCAAGGCTCATAGACTCCGCAAAATTTTCATCTATGGCCAACACCACATCATAATCTTTGTCTTTGATGGCTGCCTCAGGCGATTTATCAATAGTGACCAGTTTCACATCTTGAGCGAGCAAATGTTTTTCTAGGTTTTGGGCGTATTCAATATTTACTACCGGTAATTCGAGTTGCTTCTCCGCCTTGTTTTTGCCCATTTGAACAGACATGTAGATGATCCCTAAACCCATTATTGGGCCCAGTAATGACCCCATAATCACCGAAGACATCATGGTCCGTTTGTCTCTGATGTTCTCCATCACTTCTTTCCAAAACACCGTTTTAAATGCTTTACTGATCATGATTCTGCTCCTGCGGTAACCAAAGACACAAACGCATCTTCCAGGTTGTTCTGTCCAGACAGTGTTAGTAGTTCACTTTCTGTACCTTTGGCACGGACTGCACCTGCATCGATCACTGTGATGTCATCACAAACAGCTGAAACTTCTTGCATCACATGAGATGAAAACAGGATACATTTGCCTTTGGCTTTTTCTTCTCTTAAAAACTCACGTATCGCTCGAGTGCTCATCACGTCTAAGCCATTGGTTGGTTCGTCCAATAAAATATTTTGTGGGTCATGCAATAAAGCACGGGCAATGGCTACTTTTACCCTTTGGCCTTGAGAAAAGCCATCGGTTTGACGATCGGCAAATTTTTCCATTCCTAAGCGATTAATCAACTCATCAGAACGGCGTTTAATGTCTGCTTCATTCATCCCTTGTAAGCGACCAAAATAAGCCATGTTTTCCTTTGCAGTTAAGCGCAAATACAAGCCTCTGGCATCAGGTAATACACCCATTCTTGCCCGAGCTGCTATCGGGTTATCTGTGGAGTTGATGCCATCCACAGTGACCACACCAGTTTCGGGAGTGATCAAAGCATAAATCATCCGCATGGATGTGGTTTTACCGGCTCCATTGGCTCCTAATAATGCCGTGATCTTACCGTCTTCAGCCACTAAACTGACGTCTTTGACTGCTTTTACGTCGCCAAAGGATTTACTGATGTTTTCTATGGTAATCATTCTTTTGGTCCATTCATGTTGATAAAGAAAGAGAAGTCTTTAAAATTTTTCATACATTCAGTATTCAATTCAGTTTCTGGGTCTTGAATGAATGCCGTGAGTATTTTAGGCATGCAGCCCCGAGTGCCAACGATATGCCCTTGACCTTTGGCCACCAAATGCTGAGAGTTACTTAAAGTTTGCATGGCCTTTTCTGCAAATTGTGGTGGCGTCACAGGATCATACTCACCAGATAACAACAAAGTGGGAATATCTGAGGTCACAACTTCTTTGAAGCTGGCATCTACGGGCACGGAATCCCATAACTCGCAACGGGCATGCATCAGCTCAAATAAATCATCACCAAACAATGAATTGCTGATGTTGGTTGTTGATGGCATGAATGGCACATCTTCTGCACATGTCACTGACATTTCAAGCGCATTGTTTAAACCTTGGTTCAAGCTGTCCATCATCATTTGCGCCTGAAAGGCCATGGTTTCAGGCTGACCATGATTGGCCAGTGAGACCATCAATGGAATCAATCCCATGGTTTCAGGTGAATATGAAAACATGCGCAAGGCAATCACGGCATACTCTCTGGTCATAACGATATCTTCAAATTCGCCTGAACTTGAGTTTTGTAAACGCAGTTTTAACGGTTGCTCCTTCAGTTGGTCTAAAAACGTCCACATTTGTTGTTCGGCATCACCAAAGCTTTCATTACATGCCTCATCTTTTTCACAAAGATCAAATATCCGATCGAGGGTTCTACGCAAATTGGCTTCGTGAGATACACCCAAAGCTTCATCTTGAGATACCACGCCATCCAGAATCACAGAACGAATTACAGCAGGATAAAGGTTCATGTATGTCAGCGCTTTTCTGGTGCCATAAGAACCTCCATACAAATTCCATTGTTCAACGCCCAATGCCTCACGAACGGCTTCTAAATCATTGATGGCTGCAGTTGTTGTATATTGTCTGGTGTCTGCATCAAGACTGTCATGACATTCTTTAGTCCATTCTTTCCAAGCATCAGATTCCATGTCACTCAAGGCTTCATAATCGTCAGGATCTATTTCACAGCGCAATGGGTTAGATTCACCTGTACCTCTTTGGTCAACCAACACCATGTCTCTGTTGGGTAATAATTTACTGAAGATCCTGACAATTCCAGCAAAGGTATCAACTGCACCTTGTCCAGGTCCACCGGCTAAAAAGACCAATGGATCCGTGAGCTTTTCCTTAGAACTAGAACGGATGACAGCAACATTCAAATCTAGGGTAGTTTCTGGATATTGCCTGTTTTCAGGGACTGTGAGCTTACCGCAAGATGCAGGTGTGCTGACACCAGAGCCTTCCGCTCCAATAAAACACGGTTCTAATTCCAGCGCTTGAACATTGGCAATAGAAAACCACGTCACCCAAGTGATTAAGATTTTTTTCATAAGAATTTTTGCTGTTTAACATTAATTATTGTAATTGACCTGGCACATATTAACCATGGCCCAATGGTCATAAAATAGCCCATCGCCAGGAATCGTGCTGTCCAATATGGCACTTTTTTATTTCTTCTTGGTTGCTGGGCTGATGTATTTTTCACGTTTGATTAAAGGCACCGGCATGCCTTTTTCTTTCAATAATGTAAAGGCCTCATCAACCATGTTGGGGTTGCCACATAAATATGCAATGTCGTTTTCTGCATCAAAATCATGTCCGGCAAGATAATCCTGCACATAGCCCGACTGATCATTTGGTCCAGCTTGCGCCCTTTGTTTACGAGACAGACACGGCACATAATGAAAACCATCATACTGCTGCTCTAAAGCCACAAAGTCTGACTCATACAACAAACCCGTTTCATCTTGTGCACCCATGACCACATAAAATTCGGAACCCGCTTGCAATCTAATCTCTATTTCCTTCAACATCGCACGATACGGAGTCACACCGGTTCCAGTGGCAATCAGAAAATACCTGTCATGCCTATCTGGTAATAAACAAAACCGACCATAAGGACCCGTTGCTTCTAAATATTCACCCGCTGCCATGTTTGACAGTTTTTCTGTGGCCAGTCCACCTGCCACCCAAGATACCGCAACTTCAATTTCAGCCAATATCGATTTCTCTTCTGGAAAAATATTGGCTATTGAGTAGCTGCGAAATGTTTCTAATCCGTCATGCTGAGTAAAGTGCAATCTTAAGAACTGACCCGCAATCACTACGAAAGGTTGTTCTGAATCAACTTTGAAAGCGATGTTTACGGTATTGTCATTCAATGCTTCCACGCTTTGCATGGTTAATTTAAGTGGGGTCATGATTATAGTTTTCTGATCAAAAGCTCATTATCGCAATAAACGCTACAAATGAGAAGTCAAGCGAGCCCAGAATGTCCGAATCAATTCATTAAAAAAAAGTTGAACAATCAAATGTTTTTGTCTATACTTCGCATCCTCGTTTTAAACGAGGCTGTTAAATATGTGCCGACATAGCTCAGTTGGTAGAGCAACTGACTTGTAATCAGTAGGTCCCGAGTTCGACTCTTGGTGTCGGCACCAT
>JBPOFV010000026.1:0-12374 GCA_051252335.1 Marinicella sp.
TCCATTGGGTTTGCACTTCGGCTCCGCTCAGGGTGCGGTTCCATTGGGTTTGCACTTCGGCTCCGCTCAGGGTGCGGCTCCATTGGGTTTGCACTTCGGCTCCGCTCAGGGTGCGGTTCCATTGGGTTTGCACTTCGGCTCCGCTCAGGGTGCGGTTCCATTGGGTTTGCACTTCGGCTTCGCTCAGTGTGCGAAGCCGAAGCCTTGGTTCATGTGCAAACGAACTGCCCATGTTGCTTCTTATTTTGTTGCTTGGATCATTTCCAATAAACCGGCGGCATCTATCGGTCCCATGTGTTTTTTGTGTCTCATTCCTTCTGGGTTGTAAACAATGGTGGTGGGTAAGCCCAATCCACCTTCTTCGGCAAAGCCTGGTGGGTTATATACATCGATGGTTAATAATGGATAGGTGATGTTAAAGTCTTGGGCAAAATTCTTCAGCTTTTGTATTTCCGCATCTTCAAAAGCAATACCCACCACTTGGACATTTTCATGTTCAGCTTGAAATTTAACCAATTCAGGCATCTCATCACGACATGGACCACACCAGGTCGCCCAGTAGTTGATAACCAGCCATTTTCCGCGAAAATCACTGGCCTTAACTTCATCTCCGGCTAAATCAGTGAGGGTGAATTCTAGGGGGACATCAAAGCCATCGGCTGCAGGCTGCTCATTCTTTGCTTGAGCATCTTTATTTGGGCTTGTTGTTTGTTTTGCCTTTGTTGCTGCGACTTCTGCTGACTGACTGTTTGAAGGTTCTTCACTGGTAAAGGCTGACAATACAATTAAGGTTATACAGGCCAAAAATAGGGCTATGAAGTTAATTTTATTTTTCATGATTATGTCTTGTTTGTGGGTTTTCTACTGGGTTCTTTTGTTGAGGTAAATAATCGTTGATTATTTTACCAATGGATTGATTCAATAAGCTTTCAACTGGTTGCCAATAGCTATCAAGTAAGCCTTGATAATGGGCAAAATAGGGAGCCGCTTTGACCGGGATCTTAAATTCACCATTGGTGTATAAAGACCTGAAATTCAGTGCCGATAAATCATGGCGAATTAAATATTCACTCGATCTATTGGTGGCGATATATTTCTTTCGGTGCAGCCAATCCAGTTGCATATTCAGTTCATCATCTGGTACGAAGTACAAATGACCGCTTAACTCGGAATAACTGACAGTTTTTCCTTTTTGGCTGGCATGCCACAATTTATTCAGGATTTCTATAATCAAGAGCAATCGCTGGTTGGTTTGGTAATTTTGTACATGCAAACGCCAGCGAGATGTTTCTAAAGTCGCTGTGATGGTACCGCCCAATAAGATGATGTTCCAAGACAAGAACATCCAAATTAAAAACAATGGTATGGTCGCCAACGTGCCATAAACTTTTTGGTAACTCGGAATGGACGTAACATATAAAGCAAACCCTTTTTTAGCTAGCTCGAAACAAATGGCAGAAAACAAAGCACCAAAGAGTGCATTTTTCCATTTCACTTTGCGATTCGGTACGATTAAATAGATCAAAAAGAAACCTATGGTCGATGATAATATGGGTAATGCTTTAATCAATATTCCTTTGAATCCAGCAAAAGCAGAATATTTAAAGACCACAGATGACAGGGCTATACCTCCACCCACCAACAACGGCCCCATGGTGAGAACTGCCCAATACATCATCAATTTAGTTTTGAAACGCCCAGTTGATTTACTGTCAAAGATGCGATTCAATGCTTTTTCCATGGTATGCATCATCAGGATTGATGTGACAAAAACTGCCAAAAACATGGTCACAGTTAAGCCACGTGCTTTTTCAACAAAGCCAAGAATATAGGTTTGGATGACAGCACCAGTGGTTGGAACAAAGTTTTGAAAAATAAAATCTTGTAATTGTTGTGAAGCATCTTCAAACAGGGGCATGGCAGAAAAAACGGTGATCAATACTGACATGAATGGAACCAATGAAAGCAAGGCTGTATAAGCCAATGAACTGGCTGCCAATGAAGTTTCATCCTCACGATATCTACGGACCACCTCTAGGACAAAACATTTTAGGTTTATGGCAAAACGCGTCACTTTATTCATCGCCCTATTGTCTTTTAATTGGGTTCAATATACAAGTTGATCATGGGGGTGGTGACATTTGAAAATATGAGTCTTTGTAGGTGATATTTGTGTTAAATCGCTGGATATGCTATATTTATTATGCGTTATGCTGGGGGGCATGATGGATCGCAATCCAATGGTTTTATTGCGTAATACATGACCTTTCAGTTGGGCTTTTTGACTCAATAACGGTAAAACCATGAAAATATTAAAACTCACTACAATCATGACGATGACGATCATGCTCAATGCATGCGGCAGCGATCACCCAACACTCACTCACTTCAAAGCATTTGATGAACGTTTTACCACGGTCATCGACACCTCAGATGCCACAACATTAACCACCATAAGTGAATTGTTTTATGACCGACAAGAAGTAACGGGTGCCGAAGGCAATTTAGATTTTCAATATTTATTTGATATCACTCACGCAGGTGGCTCGGAGCGGTGGCGGTGCACCAAAACTGGATATTGTCAACAGCGACTGGAAGGGGCTGAACCCAACCGAGAAATATTTTATGTTGAACGATACAAAGAATTGTACGGTATAGCTAAACTGAATTAATTTTTTCCAGAAGTTTTAAAACCAGATGAGTGGACTTGCGTCCTGCTTGTTCAATGTATTGATTAAAGTTAGTCTGGGCATCATCTCCAGCAACATCTGACAAATTTCGCAGTATCAAACAATCTATGTCATGTAAATGGCACACCTGAGCAACTGCACCTGCTTCCATTTCACAAGCCACAACATCAGAAAACCTAGATGTGATTAGTTCCACTTGTGAATCACGGTAGATGAATGACTCACCGGTCGCAATGGTGCCTAAATGAAATTTATCATGCTCAAATTCACCGTTGGGTCCATCAATAACCTGTTGCAGCAAGTCCAACCACTGAGAATTGATGACATAATACACAGGCAGTCTTGGCAGTTCGCCAAACTCGAATCCAATAGGACTCACATCTATGTCATGTTGACAGATACGATCAGCTACCACGAAATCACCAACCTGTGCGCCAGACTTTATACCACCTGCAGAGCCGGTGTTGATGATCAGGTCTGGATTAAACTCTCTGGCCAACCATTCAGTTGCTAAAGTCGCATTAACTTTTCCAATGCCAGATTCCAGCAAACAGACATCGTGCCCTGCCCATTCAGCGTGAGTGATTTTAATGTCTAGATAAACGCTCGAATGAGTTTTTTTTAATTGCTCCCTAAAGAACTCACATTCCATATGCATGGCAGCAATGATCGCTATCTTCATACTTTCCCTTGCATTAATTGCTGTAATTGCAATCCAGGATCAGCATGTCGCATAAAAGATTCGCCAATTAAAAAAGTATGGATGCCTTCATTTTGTAGGAAGTTAATGTCTGCGCTGGTGTGAATACCACTTTCGCTCACCACAATTCGATCTTCACCGACCATGGCTTGTAACTCTTGACTGGTGGTCAAACTGGTTTCAAATGTTTTTAAATTGCGGTTATTGATGCCGATTAACTGTGCAGAAGTGGCCAGAGCTCTGATCATTTCATCTTTATCATGCACTTCCATCAACACATCCATACCCAGCGATTCTGCAACACCACTGAGTTCTTTTAGCTGCTCATCATCAAGACAGGCCACAATCAGTAAGACACAATCAGCACCCAAAGCTCGTGATTGGTATATTTGCCATGGATCAAGCATAAAATCTTTTCGCAACAAGGGTAATTCAACCGCGTCTCGTACTTGCTGCAAGTATGCATCACTGCCTTTGAAATAATCTTGATCAGTCAATACTGACAAACAAGTGGCAGCTCCCTGTTGATATGAAAGTGCAATCTCTACAGGATTGAAATCAGCCCTGATTATACCTTTCGAAGGTGAAGCTTTTTTTACTTCAGCAATGACGGCATAGCCATCCTCAGACACCCTGTTTTTTATGGCTGAATAGAAGCCACGACATGCTGATTGTTGTTTAATTAAAGATTCGAAATCAGCAATGCTTTGTTGTAATTTACCTGCTGCAACCTCAACTTTTTTGGTTGCCATAATTTCATCTAAGACATTTTTCATGAGATTTTAAGTGACTGCGTATACTGGGCCAGATTTTGAAGTAACTTCCAAGCCTCGCCAGTTTGAATGATTTGTTGGGCTGATTTAACGCCTTCCTGCATATTCGCGGCCCTGCCTGCCACATAAATGGCTGCCCCGGCATTTAATGCCAGAATATCGGCTGCCGGACCTGGGTTACCAGTTAATGCTGACTGTATGATTTGCAAACTCTCTGCAGCATCATTAACAACCAATGATTCAATGCTTTGAGTCTGGATACCAAAATCCTCAGGTTTGATGCTGTACTCACTGATTTGACCATGCTTCAATTCTGCAACATCAGTCGGAGCAGACAATGATATTTCATCCATACCGTCTTGTGAATGAACAACCATAACATGCTTTGAGCCTAATTCTCGCAACACCTCTGCAGCTGTACGTACCCACTGTTTGGCAAATATACCCATCACTTGATAGGGGGTATCAGCAGGATTTGTGAGTGGTCCCAATAAATTAAACATGGTTCTCACTGCCAATTCCTTTCTGGGTCCGACTGCATATTTTGTGGCACCGTGGTGGGCCGGCGCAAACAAAAATCCAATGTTATATTGTTCTATAGAGTCTGCCACTTGAGTGGCATTCAATGCCAAGTTTAATCCAGCTTGTTCCAACACATCGGCTGAACCTGTGGATGATGAAACGGATCGATTCCCATGTTTGGCCACTCGACAACCTGCAGCGGCAGCAATAAAAGCAACAGCTGTTGAGACATTGAAGATTCCTATTCCATCACCTCCTGTACCGCATGTATCTATTAAATGTGCTTTGTCCACTTCCACTTTGATGGCCCTTTCACGCATCACCTTTGCAGCTTCTGTAATCAATTCAACTGATTCACCATTAAGTTTTAAGGCCATCAGCAGTCCGCCTATCTGCGCCGGTGTTGCATCACCGTCCATGATCTGATTCATCACCGAAATCATAGATCCTGCTGGTAATTCTTGGCGTTCGCCCAATTGGTCTAAGGCTATTTGTATGGGGGTTTTATTCATTTGTATTTGTGGTGTTGTTAATTGCTGTTAATGTGTTTGGTTTAAGCATGCTGGTTTAAAAAGTTCTGTAACATCTGATGACCAAACTCAGTCAAAATACTTTCAGGGTGAAATTGGACACCAGAAATAGCCAGTTCCTTGTGTCTAAAACCCATGATCTCATCAAACTCACCAGCAGACGTTTCGGTCCAAGCGGTAATTTCTAAACAATCAGGTAATGTGTCTCGATCAATTACCAAAGAATGGTATCTGGTGGCATTAAATGGATTATCTAAGCCGCTGAAAATGTCATTGCCTTTGTGATGTACCGCTGAAATTTTGCCATGCATGATGGTTTTGGCTTTTATCACATCTCCGCCAAATACCTGACCAATTGATTGATGGCCTAAACAGACACCTAACAATGGAATTTTCCCTGCACAGGCTCGGATTAATTCCATGGAAATACCTGCCATGTCGGGGTTTCTGGGTCCTGGTGATATCACCACATGATCTGGCTTCAGAGCCAAGGCTTGTTCAACTGAAATTTCATCATTGCGAAAAACTTTAACCTCACATCCAAGTTCACCAAAATACTGAACCAGGTTATAGGTAAACGAATCGTAATTATCAAGCATCAACAACATGCTAACTATCCAGCCAAATGAGGCATTGTACAGAATTTTTCATGCGGGTGAAATTAAAAACGGCCTCAATGAGGCCGTTTTCTTTGATCAAATTAAATCTGATGTTTTAGATTAGAATTTTATCGTTGCTCTGACATAACCAAACTGTCCTTCACCATCATAATTAGATGGATCATAGCCGTTCAATGAACAGCTGAAACAAGTTGGTGGTTGTTTATCAGTGATGTTATTTATCCCAGCTTCAAACTGAATGTCATTCCACTCAGGGAATATCACTTGAAGATCATGGTAAGTGGTTCCACCTAAATTATTGGTTCCAGCAGCCTCATCACTACATAAACCTTGACCAATCAGGAAGCCGGCACAAGTTTCAGTTAAACTGTTGATGTGTCTGGCACCCCATGTAACTTTCCAGTCTCGGAAATTCACTGTGGTATACAGATTTGAATTCCAATCTGGTATTCCTGAATCATTGGCTTCTATACCATCTAAGTCACGTCCATCTTCAGTGAATTCATTGACAAATGAATTATTCCAAGATGCTTGTAAAAATCCCCAATCAAACTGTGGCGATGTCCAAGTTACATTGAAATCAACACCTGAGGTTTCAATCGAACCAATGTTAGTTAATTGGTTACTGAAATTTTCGATGTTACCAAATGAGTCTCGACTGAAGTTTGCACACAATGGGCTGGCTGCATCAGCAGCACAGCTGTCCAGAATGAATTGTGCATCTACAGCTTGGATGGCACCGTCAATTTCGATGTCATAGTAAGTCACTTCAAAATCTAAGCTGTTAGCCCAACTGGTGTCATCAGCCCATGAAGGTGAATACACAAACCCTAAGGTGAGTGTTTCTGCTTCTTCAGGAGATAAGTTTGGGTTACCGCCAGTTAACGTAGAGATCTGCGGATTAATTTGTTCATAATCACTTGGCACTCCGGCACAACCTGGCAAGCCTGCACCACCAAAGTTACATGGGTCATTCAATTGTGCGTCAAAACGTGCCTGTGTTCCAAATAGCTCACCGATAGAGGGTGCTCTTAAACCTTCAGCAAACGTTCCTCTGAACAACAAGTTAGAGTTAGGCATGTATTTAAAACCAAATTTTCCAGTGGTGTCGGAACCAGATGTGCTGTAATCAGAACTTCTGAATGCCAATGAAAAATCCAACAACTCAGCATAAGGCTGATCTGCTAATACAGGGACTAAAAACTCCGCATAAAACTCGCTGACATCAAACTCACCTGATGTTGGGCTAGCCGGTACACCATTACTTTCACCAGCTACAACAATCGGGTCAGGTTGAAAGAAGCCTGATTTTTTACGATACTCATAACCCACAGCAACAGACAATGGACCTGCAGGTAATTCGAATAAATCACCACTTATATTGGCGGTAAAGTCAGTCAACTCCTGTTCTGAATTATCCGACTGGATGAATGAAATGTAGTTCAACATTTCAGGCGTTATGGTACCTTCACCACCACCTTGTCCACCAAATATATTTAATGGTACGCAGCCTGAAGTAGCCAAACACTCATCCAATGGTCCCAATGCCGTAGCAATACGGGCAATATTCAAAGCACCTGTTTTTCTTTGAGAAGCTTCATTTTTACCATAAACGCCACTCACATCCCAATACCAAGTTCTGTCAGCAGCATTGAATGCACCTTCTAAACCGGTTGAAAAATAAGTGGTATCAACATTTTGGTTAAAGACACGTGGTCCTGCTTCCAATGGTCGTCTGCCAATGAAACCAAAACCATCTTCAAACACATTGATACCAAATGGATTGTATGGATTAGTTGCATCAATAATGATGTTATCAGCAATGGCACCTGCCTCAGCAAATGGCCCTATAAAAATAGGTTCTGGTGCAGCTTGGTTGGTGGATTTACGGTTGTTATATACACCTTTTACAAACCAAGTGATGTCATCAGTCAATTCAACTTGTACTTGTCCAAAGATATTTGATCTTTTTGATGGTGTGACATAATAGTTATAAGGTGCGAAATTAAAACGATCATTATTGGTGAAGGCATGGTAATCATCACCATTACAAGGGTTGGTCGGATCGTAATTAATTGGACCAATAACACCTGCATTCAATGTACAGTCAATTTCAGTACCATTGATGTCGTTCAATAAAAAACGACCTTGTGGAGTTCCAGAACTACCACGTGTTACACCGGTGAATGGCACCGGGAATTGTGAAAGAAAACGATCGGCAGCGGACACTTCTTGTTGATCGGTATAGCCCACATTAAACAGCATGTTTATTTTATCAGTTTGGGTACCAAAGGTCAGATCAATACTTCCTGTCTCCCCATCACCTTCATCAAAAGCACCTGCATAGACTCTGGCTTCGCCGCCCTGCATACTGCTTTTGGTTACAATATTCACCACACCAGCAATGGCATCAGCACCATAAATTGAGGATGCACCATCTTTTAAAATATCGATACGTTCAATGATGCCAACAGGAATGGTATTCATATCAACCGCATTACTGACACCTGATGCAGAACTACCTGCCACCCAACGTAAGCCGTCTACCAAAACCAAGACTCTGCCTGGATCTAAATGACGCATATCAATTTGTGTGGCTCCGGCTCCAATACCGCCACCATTGGCTGGAAAACCAAAATTACCACTTGAGTTAAATCGAGTATTTAAGGCAGATCCTGATTGAGTCAGTTGTTGTAATATATCACCAACAGATGTTAAACCGGAACGGTCTATGTCTTCACGGGTGATGGTTTGCATGGCCTCAATGCCTTCGATTTGAGATTGTCGGATACGAGATCCCGTGACTTGTACTTTACCCAGTTCCTCCACTGAGTCATCTTGTGCAAAGACTACTGGCGTAGTCAACACACAACTGGTACTTAAGCACAAAGCTGTAAACAGCTGGGTGCGCTTGAATGTTTTTTTCATAATAACCCTCTGAATTGTTTATTTATTATTTATATGCTTAGCAATGCTTACATTTGATGTCTTTTATAATAATGTCTTGCACAAAAAAACATAAATGAGCGCGTCAAATATATTGGAAAACGTCATGATTTACAATGCAATTTTGGACTAATTTTCTGCGCTCATTGGAATGTTATCTTGCGCTTAAATGAGAAATGTTTTTGTGATTCAGTTCACTGCTTTATATATCAAGCCACTTTAAGTGGCGGATCCAGGCGTTTAAAGCCCTTCAGTGGCTTGTTCCACCGCTCTGATAACAGCTTTTGATTTATTCATGATTTCTTGCCATTCATTTTCAGCTGTACTGTCTGCAACTATCCCCGCGCCAGCTTGTACATGTAACTCTTGATCTTTAATGACAGCAGTTCTGATGGCAATTGCCATATCCATGTCTCCATGCCAGCCCCAGTACCCTACAGCTCCGGCATAAACATTGCGTTTGACTTTTTCCAATTCTGCAATCACTTCCATGGCACGGACCTTGGCAGCGCCTGAAAGCGTACCAGCTGGAAAGACGGCTTTGATGATGTCAGCATTGGATTTTCCTTCCTTTAATTGACCACGTATTTCTGAAACAATGTGCATCACATGTGAATAATGCTCAATGATCATTTTGTCTTTCAATTCGACGGTACCAATTTCAGCAATTCTCCCCACATCATTACGACCTAAGTCGATCAGCATCAAATGTTCAGCGATTTCTTTGGGGTCATTCAAAAGATCAACTTCTAAAGCGCGATCTTCTGCCGGAGTTTTTCCTCTGGGTCGAGTCCCAGCAATAGGTCTTAGGGTCACTTCATTGCCGATTCTTCGAACCAAAACTTCAGGCGAGGAACCGACAACTTGATAATCATCAAAATCCATAAAATACATGTACGGACTGGGATTAGATGCACGCAAAGCTCGATAGACATCTAAGGGTCGCGCATTGAATTGTGTTGATATACGTTGAGATAACACCACTTGCATGATATCTCCTGATTCAATATACGTTTTACATGTATCAATCGCCGTATTAAACTCATCTTGAGTAAAACCAGTTTTAAAGTCTGTGGTATTGATGCTGTTCTGATTAATCATTTCAGCATAACCGGTGGTTCCTGATCGCAACCTGTGGGTTAAATTTCGCAGTCTTTTCTGACCCTTTTCAAAAGCCAGTTCTTCAGCAGGATCAACATGTACGATCAGCCAAACTTTACCAGCCAAATTATCAAACACCGCGATGTCTTCTGCCAACATCATACTGACATCAGGGATACCCAGACGATCCTCAGGAGCCAAACCAACCAACTTCGGCTCTATTTGCTCAATGATTTCATAGCCAAAATAGCCAACCAGGCCACCACTAAAACCAGGTAATTCGTCAATCTCAGGAACTGAATAACGATTTTTAATTCGTTCTACCTGTTCAAGTACATCTTCAGCTTCATATTCGTCGACCAAGGTATCAAAAGCATACTCTTTAAATACGTGGCCTCGCACTTCAAAACGAAAATCTGCTGACAAACCGATGATTGAATAGCGTCCCCAACGTGCGCCTCCTTCAACTGACTCCAATAAAAATGTGTGCTTACCATTGGCTAATTTCAACCAAGCACTTAACGGCGTATCTAAATCTGCTGATATGCAGCGATACATAGGAATGCGATTATGGCCTTTGGCGGCCATTTGATCAAACTGTTGCTTGGATTGATTCAAACTCATCATGGGTGTTCATATTCACTTTAATTCGAACCCGTAGTTTACAACCTTAAAAACTGGCTGCAAACCTAAAAAAACATCTATTCAAATTGATTTAAGCAAAACGATTAAGAATAATCGTAAGTTCCACCCTTTTCTAAAGCTTTAATATAAGCAGGTCGGGCCTGGAAAGTTTTAACGAATTTAACAATATTGGGATGCGACTCTTCAGTTATGGCGCCTCTGGCCACACTGGCTTCTAATGGGAATGACATTTGAATGTCGGCGCCAGTGATGTCTTTACCAGCAAAGTATGGATTGGCTTTTAGATGGTCTTCAACATAGTTAAAGTGATTTACAATATTAGGGGTCACAAATGAGCTCATCACTTTATTGGCTATTCCATGCGCAATGGGCTTAACAAAAAATGGCATTTTACTGCTCTTAACTTTATCAAAGACAATTTTTAATAAAAGCGGAGACATCAAAGAGCCTTCAGCATAATGCAGCCAATACATATAAGGCTGATATTTTTTGCTGTTTCGTCGTGGTACCCAGTCACCATCACCGTATTTATGACCCAAATAATCAATGATGGCTCCAGATTCAGCCAGAACTTGATCACCATCTGTAACTACTGGAGACTTTCCCAGTGGATGAATGGCCTTCAATTCATCAGGAGCTAGTTGTGTCTCTGTATTTCTTTGATAAAATTTAATTTCATAATCCACTCCTAATTCCTCTAACAACCAGAGAATTCTTTGTGAACGGGAATTATTGAGGTGGTGAACTGTTAACATGATTTAACCTACTGAGAAAACCAACAGTTTATCATTTTAGATACGTTCTAATTAATATAAACAGAATTATTCCGCCCATTTGCTTTGGCTGCATAAAGGGCTTTATCCGCACGCGCAATCAGTGCATCTTGACTGTCGTTTTTATTGAATAAAGTGGCACCAATACTCACAGTCATAATTCCTAATGCATTAAAGCGTTCTCCTGCCACTTGTTTTCTAATTTTTTCACAAAACTGAATGATGTCACGATTATTGACTTCAGGTGCAACAACAATGAATTCTTCTCCACCCCATCTGATCAAAGTATCTTGCTTATTAATCAAAGTAGAAAGGAATCGAGCTGTCAGGATTAACACCCTATCCCCTTCATCATGTCCCAAGGTGTCATTAATATTTTTAAAATGGTCGATATCTAAAATCAATAACCCAAATGTATTGCCATTTTGTTTGCACTTGTCGATTTCTTCACTTAACACCTGATTTAAATGATTTCGATTAAACAAACCAGTTAGCGCATCAGTGATGGCCATATGATGCAATTTTTGGTGACTGACAAATATGGCTTTTCTTGATTTATCAAAAATTAAAGCCGCCAGAAAACCAAATGAAAAACAACAAACTACCCAAAATACATGCATGGTATAAAAGTCGGATTGGTCCATAAAGCCATAAGCCGAAATCAACAGAATAGTTGATGAACATGCGGCACTGACTAAAGCCAATCTAAAGGTGAGTCCGGATATGACAAAAGTCCAAAAAATAACCAGGTACCCTTCCATTTGGAAAGGTGCATAAATAGGTAGCTTATCAGCAATATATGTATGACATACTATGGCAATAACAGGGGCCAAGCCCAAGGCAACCATAACAAATTGATAAAATTGCCTTTTATAGGCCAAGACACTGATGATTAGTAGCATCGGTGCCACAACCAACAGGTGTGCTTTGAGCATCAAAGATTGAATTTGATCTGAAGCCCAAGATTTATTCAGTAAAGAAAAAACCACATAAAGTAGCGCAGTCAAAAATGCGCTGGCAGCAATTTGGACTTGTCGTGAAGGCCTGTCCCACTCTTTATACTTGGCTTTAAAT
>JBPOFV010000027.1:0-12219 GCA_051252335.1 Marinicella sp.
CACCAAATTATCACGAAATGCATGTTCATTGTTTTGAGCCATAAAGTATTGAAACAAAAAGAATGCAGCCAAACCAAAGATGGCCATAGGTGCATACATCAAATATTTATTCATTATTTGCTCCCTGGGTAGTATCAGCTTGGACATAAGCTGAAACCACTTTAATGATCTTTTGGGCTTCAGTGGTCGTTAAGTTCAGGGGTAAGCCTTGTAAATAAACAATCAAGTCTTCTCGCAGCGGTATAGGGATGATGTCATCCTGAGTACCAGCATGGTGTAAAGCAATAGACTCCAGTGCGCGTTGTTCAGCCAAGTCTCTTTTTTGTACTTGTTTGGCAGGAGCCGAATTACTGCCACTTGAAGCAAAAGTTTCAGGGCTTTCTAACCAAGCAAAATAATCTTCCAATGCTGATTTCAGGCGGGAATTATAGAGGTTCATGGCTTCTTCACGTATGGATGAATCTTCCAGTTTGTGAATCCGAGAGCATAGTTCATCCACATCCAGTTGGCGCAAGTTTATGCGTTCTTCAGCAGTTACATGATCCAAGAGTTTTGCGGCTGCGGTTTTGCGGCTTCTGGCGATACCTGGATTCATGATACCGGTGACAGCCGCTTCTTTGAGAAAATCCAACAAACCATTTTTACTGTAGTCAAGATCAGTCATATTTGAGTTCTTAAAGAAAAAGTAGATTATAATCATTACGGCTCACCAACACAAAAGATACAAAAATATGAAAAAAAATACTTTATTCCTGATATGGGTCACCTTGAGTATCCAATGTCTACAGGCTGCAGACAGAGTGACAGGCTATGATTTTGCTACGCGTTCACCGGTATTGGCCAATGAAGCCATGGCAGCCACTTCACAGCCATTGGCCACACAAGTGGCATTGGATGTCATGAAACAAGGTGGAAATGCCATTGATGCCGCCATTGCTGCCAATGCCATGTTGGGTTTGGTAGAGCCGACAGGGAATGGTATGGGTGGTGATATTTTCGCCATTATCTGGGATGCAAAAACCAAAAAACTTTATGGCTTGAATGGTTCAGGTCGTTCACCTCAAGCACTCAGCAGACAGTGGTTCATTGATAATGGATACAAACAAATTCCTTCTCATGGGCCGTTACCAGTTTCGGTGCCAGGAGCTGTAGACGGCTGGTTTATGATGCACGATCGATTTGGCAAATTACCAATCAAAGAGGTGTTGCAGCCAACCATTGAATATGCTGAAAAAGGATTTCCAGTTACCCAATTAATTGCTTATTACTGGAATCGATCGGTGCCCTTGTTAAGTAAGTATCCAGGTTTCACTGAACAATATACTTTAAATGGGCAAGCGCCTAAAGAGGGTGAGATTTGGCGAAATCAAGGTTTAGCTGATACGTTAAAAGCCATCAGTAAAGGTGGTAGAGATGCTTTTTATAAAGGCGAAATTGCCCACACGATTGGTAGCTATATGCAAGCCAATGGTGGTTTTCTCAGTTATGCTGACATGGCAGCACATCAAGGCAATTGGGTCGAACCGGTGAGCACCAATTACCGTGGTTATGATGTTTGGGAGTTGCCGCCCAATGGTCAAGGTATAGCCGCATTACAAATTTTGAATATCATGGAATTGCATGATTTATCCAAAATGCAATTAGACTCAGCTGATTATGTTCACTTGTTCACTGAAGCCAAGAAAGTGGTGTTTGAAGATCGAGCCAAGTATTATGCTGATCCTGAATTCAACCAGTTACCTGTTCAGCAGTTAATTTCAAAATCATATGCCAGTCAGCGGGCCAAGTTAATTGATGAAAGTCGAGCAGCCAAGAATTATCCAGCTGGAGAAACTGCATTGGATCATGGTGACACGATTTACTTAACCACTGCAGACAGTGAAGGTAACATGGTGTCTTTGATACAAAGTAATTACCGTGGTATGGGCTCGGGAATGGCTCCGCCCGGGCTGGGGTTTATTTTACAAGATCGCGGTGAAATGTTTTCCTTGGAACCTGGACACTTTAATGTGTTTGAAGGTGGAAAGCGGCCATTTCATACCATCATACCTGCCTTCATAACAAAAGATGATAAGCCATGGATGAGTTTTGGTCTGATGGGTGGCGCTATGCAACCACAAGGTCATGCACAAATTGTGATTAACATGATTGATTTTGGCATGGATGTTCAGGCCGCTGGTGATGCACCGAGAATTCATCATACAGGTTCTTCTGAGCCCACTGGTGAAGTGATGCAAGATGGAGGCATTTTAAATCTAGAAACAGGGTTTTCATATGAAACCATTAGAGCGTTGATGCGTATGGGGCATAAGATTCAATTTGCCAATGGGCCCTATGGTGGATATCAAGCGATCATGAAAGCTCCCAACGGTGTTTATTGGGGTGCATCAGAATCAAGAAAAGATGGTCATGCGGCTGGATATTAAAAACTTCAGCAAAATCGACATTTAAATATTGTCTTTTTCGTACATATTAAGTAGTATGTAACCCTAGTAGCTTTAATAGTACACGGAAGTTTAATTGATACCCCTTTTAGAATGTCCGTAATAATTCACCAAAAATAAACGAATATATATGAAAAAAATTATTACTACAGTTAGTGCGATGACCCTTTCCTTACCTTCTGGTGCCACAGATGGAGCAGACTTGACCGTTGAGCCACTGACTCGTGATGATCTGGAATCTATGTCAGTAGAAGAAGCCACGTTCAAAGGTAGTGGTTTTGTTGATTTAGATGTGCAAAAAACTGTGCTGTTATCTTATGATGCTGATGGCAGTGGTGATATTAGTTTAGGTGATGAGTTGAAATACACCATTCAAGTCACCAATTTGAATCAAACAGAAGCAACCGATATAGTTTTGTTTGATTTCTTGGATAGCAGAATTGATTTAAATTTAGGTACGGTTGCTATTACCCAAGGGTTTGTGGTTTCTGGAAATGGATTCTTTGATCCGTCTAATCAAGTTTATGTCGATTTTGGAACCATCGCACCCAATTGGTTCGCCTTGGTTGATTTTGATGTGACCATCACTAATCTGAATCCAGGTATCAACGTGATTGAGAATTCGGCTGAAGTTTTTGGCCCTTCTGGTTCATTCTTTATTTCAGATGATCCAACCACACCGGAGTTTGATTCCACCAAAGTAACCACTTTTGGACCGTTACCTGATTTGATTTTTGAAAATGGTTTTGAGTTTCGTGGTAGTGGTGGATTTTAATCCACATAATTAAATTGAGCCTAACAGCGCATAATGGAAAGGTATGATACCAAAGATCATTTTCATGCCTGGTATGAACATTGGCATCGCTATCATTGGATAGCACCTTTTGTAGCTGGAAAAACTGTGGCAGATTTGGCCTGTGGTGAAGGGTATGGCAGCGCATTACTGGCAAATTCAGCCAAGCAAGTTTTGGCAATGGACCTTGATCAAAACACCATCAACCTAGCGGTACAAAAATACCAAAAAAAGGATAATTTAAACTACATTCAGGGAGATATCTGCTACACCCCACTTCATCAAAATTCTATTGATGCCTTGGTGTCATTTGAAACATTAGAGCATTTGACAGAACACCGTCAGTTATTGAAAGAGTTTAAAAGGATTTTACGCGCTGATGGTTTGTTGGTTATTTCGACACCTGATAAAGATATTTATTCAGGCAGTGAACAGCACAACCAGTTTCATGTGAAAGAGTTAAATAAAGATGAATTCACAACTTTGGTAGAACAGCATTTTGAACATGTGGTTTATTTTGGGCAACAGTTTGAAACCAATTCAGTGTTAACTCCCCTAGAAAGTACAACACCTGCCACAGAAAATGTTTTGTATGTTGAAAAAGGGCAAGAGCAAACCCCACAGCATAAATCAACCTTGCCTACATATTTGATTGCTGTTGCCAGCGATACAAAAGCAACGATTGAACCCTTCTTGTCTGCAGGAGCCTGTTATTTCAATGACATCAATAACAGCTTATTTGATCACTATGAGCAACAGGTGGCTAACTTAATCGCAACGGATAAACGTTTGATCGAAGCGGATAAAAGATTGCATACCATGGAGCTACAGTTGAAACAGCAAAGTGCTGTGATCAATCAACTCCAAGCAAGACTGGGTTTGTAATAGCTGACAAAAACTCATGTACCCTAGATTTTCAGTACATCTAACCATTGGCATAAATGATCCTCTAGGTAATAATTGTTTTTCACCCATTCTTGAAGTGTGAGTCCCGCCTGAAGTAATTTCGCACGATCGCGGTTAAAATCGGCGATCGTCTCAATCCAAGTGGCTTCAGTGTTTTCCAACAATGTAGCTGGACTGTTGTGATAACAAACCAAATCTGAGGCTATTACAGGGATTCCCAGTGCACCAAATTCAATCAGTTTCAGAGCGCTTTTTGCCTGATTAAATGGGTTGTTTACCAATGGAGCTACTGCTAAATCCAGATTCAAGCCTTTTAAGTACTCAGGGTATTTAATTAAATCAACTGGTTCATGATATTCAATATTTTTGGTGTCCAATGCAGGAGGGCAATCGCCAAAAAACACCCACTCATAGAGATGCTGAGTGGTTTGGACAATCGGTTCTAACCAGGCTAAATCAGCTTGGTGTTGGCCGGCTCCGGCCCAGCCTATTCTAAGTTTGTTGCTGTTGTTCTGTGTGGGTGAGCTTGGTGGCCATATGTGCTTGGATAATCGATTTGGAATAACCTGAATGTGTTGGTGGAACGGCGAATAATGATTGGCCAAAACTTCGGTACTAACCACCAAGGTGTCAGCTAAAGAACATGCCAACCTGATGCGTGTGTTGATGTCTTTTGGTGTTTTAGAAGAGAATGGATTGTAATTTGGAATGTGAGTTAACAAATCATCAATACTGATTACGGTGTGAATATTTAGTTGTTTGGACCAATGATGCAAGGCAGCTAATTGTTGGTCAGAGTAGTAGCCATGTAGTAACAAAGTATCAGCTTCAAGGCGACTGATTTCATAAGGGGTGGGTATGTGATTATGATGAGTCGATAAAGAGTGCGCGCTGATTTGATTGGCTGCAGCCAGAGCGGTTATTGGCGACTTTATTCGATAAAATCCACTGGCCCAGTCATCTTGAGCGTAGGCGACCACTCTGGGTAAAGTTTTGGGCGTTTTAAAAGCTGCCATTTCAAGGTCGAGATCACAGTTTTGGCGACAACTAAAGGCCATGGAATAAGTGGTGTGTTCGATCAAGTGGGTCTGTGACTGTATCACCTCGTTGCGCTGTGCTGTTAAATCATTTGCTGGTTTATTGAGGTCTTGGCTGGGTAAGTCTTGTTTAAAAATTGATTGGGCTTGGATGATACCGAGGGTGAAGCCGGCATTTTGTAAAAACAATGAAAGTTTATAGTGTTTGTAATAATTTGAATCTGTCACTATTTCTAAGGCATCTGGATGCCAAGCTGATTCTTTAAAAAACACAAAATCATCATCAAGTAAATCATACTCAATGGGTGTGTTTTGCTGACAGAATCTCATGTCTTTGATTCGGCCTATGCCATAAAAATAAGGGGCGGAACCCAGTTTTTTTGCCACAATATATGGGTTGTATCGATCTCGCGCAGCAGGTATAGAAGCCACATCTAAGGTGCTGCTGTTGAAATCATGCAGCATCTTTTCTAAGCTGGTGTTTTGGTTGAAATAAATATTGTCACAGAGCAAAAGACGATGCGTGAATACTTCGTTTTGCAGTGATTTTAAAATTGATTTTTTACTTTTGCTGTTACAAATTTTCAAACTGGTATGGATGTCATTTACCAGTGTTTGTGTTTGGTATCGCTTTAGTAGCTTGTCTTTCGCTGTGCCCACTAAATTGCTTTCAACCAAGATCAAGGTGCGATGTGTTTTCTTCGAATTTGGTTTGGGTAAAATGTTTGATTGTTTTTTCCATTGTTTAACCCACAAGACATCAGGCATCACATAGCTGAAGTAAGGGAAATATCCAATCTTAAGTTCTGGCTCTGCTTGTGCTGTATGAACCCATTGACCCAATGAATGACTTGACCCTAACAGTTCAATCCATTGATTCTGGGGCCAATGTTTTTGGTTCAGTAAAAGGCAGCCGACTTGTTGATTAGAGGCCAAAAAGTTTGTCCAAGAATAGCGACCTGAAAACTGCGGGGCATAAATTTGTTGCTTGTGGTTAACTAAGGCAAAATCTGCTAAACAAAGGGCATTGTTACTGGTGTTGAAATACGTGACCCAATTACCCAAGTTGTCATTTAGTTGGTTACCGGCTTCAAGCATTAAAACCGATGTGGACGGTGTATTTGATTTTAAGTATTCATTGGTGACGAAAGTTGGCTGTTCAAGGTATGCTTCTATGCTGTTTTTGGTGAGTTGTATGAGCTTTGGGTCCTCACCTAGAACACATATTAACAAGTGATTTGGTGCTTGCTGCCAGTCTGCTTCAGCTTCTAAAGTTGCTGGCGAATCCAGCCATTTTTGCATGGTTTGGTAAGTGCTAGATTTAGGTTGCTTCAACACCGAAGGGTTGTTCGAATGAGTATTCAGCCAAGTAGGTTGGGAGGCATGCTGAAGACAATGGTGACGGTATTGTTTTGCCAGACCTTCCAACTTCCGCTGGTTTTCATTAACCACCTGAATGCTTCTAATGGGATCCTTGCTGCATTGTTTGGTAATGAACTTAGTGATGGCTGAGATTAAACTGGCTAAGTTATTGGGCTCATACAAAAAGCCATTCACTTCATCTTTTAACCTGTAGGCATAAGCGCCTAATTGAGGTGCCACCACCGGTATCCCATGTATCCAAGCCTCGGTTAAGGTGATTCCATATGTTTCAGGAATTTGCGCTGTAAAAACAACCAGATCAACACCCTTGAGTAGGTCTTTTAACTGGTTGGATTCATAATTTCCAAGGCGTTGAATGTGGGTGGATTTTAATTGATCGTGGTATTTAGGGTCAACGCCACCAATTATCTGCCAAGTCAGTGAATCAGTGTTCATCTGGTGGTATAAATCTATGTATAACTGAGCGCCTTTTAGAACCCCAAATTGGCCTAAAAATGCAATGGTTACATTGTTAGGATCTAATGGCTTTACTTGAGCTGTGGTGCCAGTTATGAAGCTGGGTGGAAAGACTTCTGATTTTGTTTCAATTTCATTGTAAGACTGCTGATAAATTTCTTTAAGATAATCGCTTGGAAAGTATATTCTGTGAGCGTGTTTAATATTTAATTGCCAGATTTTATGGTGTGCAGATAGAAAAGACTCTGTGGTAATTTTTGTCTTCTTAGTCTTTTGTTGAATGCATTGCAGACATTGAACACTGTCTTGTTGCATGCGTTTTTTGCCACAATAGACTTCCTGGTTGTTAACCGTGGTGCTGAGACTGAATATTTGGCACAATCCACTGTGATCATGGAGAAAGAAAAAATAGGGTATACCCAGTTTATGACAAATTAACGGCCAAACAGCAGTCCCAACTCCAACCAAAGAATGAAAGTGAACCAACTCAAACTGTCCATGTTCAATGAGTTGTTTGAAGTAACTGTCTTGGCTCTTGTGGTTTAAATCTGCAGGTAAATTGAAAATCACATGGTCAGGTTTATACTCACCAAATTCAAATAAAGTGAAAGGCAGATCATCATTGTCATTGCCAACTTCTTTTTTAAGCCTTTTTGGAATGAGTAAACAATGATGAAAATCATCATTGAATTTCGACAGCAACTGCTGTGTAAACAACTCAACCCCACCTAAGCTGTCGATGCCATGAACAACATGTAGTATGGACGGTTTATTCAGCAGCTTTGCTTGGTTGTGCAGTGCAATCAGCTTAACAGGGTTTTGTTGGCTGAAATTCTGCACCTCCTGAGAATAACTTGGCCATCTCAGGTCCAGTAGTTTTTGATGTTGGTGTTGTAGTTCGGATGCTTGATTTTGAAAACTTGCTGACCCCTGGTGATAAACAAATGCTGCCGGAGCACAGGCTATTTGTAGATCCATTTGCCGAATCAACATGGAATAATCACACTCTTCACCATAGCCTGGGTCATAATATGGATCAAACCCTTCCAATTCTTTCAGTACGGCATGTTTAATCAACATACAAAACCCCACTGCGGTTGGAATCGGAAACCAGTAAGAAGTAAATGAACGTAATATCTCTAGATGTTCAGGCTTGAAATTCTCTAAGGTCAATAGGGTGGCATGATTTGATAATGGGCAAACAGCTCCTACCTGTGGATCACTGGCTATTGATCGCATTTCCTGTAACCAGCCTGCGGTAACTTGGGTGTCTGAGTTGAGTAACAATACATCACTTTTTGCTGCCAATAAATAAGGGTTAACATTATTAAGATAGCCTACGTTATGTGTTCTGTGTGTTACTGATATGTGTTGATGGCTGCTTTCCAGTTGATCTAAATATGGGGCAACTCTGGAATCAGTACTGGCATCATTGACAAAGTGGATTGCATGTTTGTAGTTGGTATGAGCCAATAATGACTCGATACAAAGCAGTAAGGCCTCAAAGCCATTAAATACTGGCACAATGATATCTATAGTTTGAGCCGATGCTTCATTCGTTGATGCAAGATTAAAGCTTTTCACTGCTGAGATTTGTTTGATGTATTTGTGTAAATTATCCATAGTCCTTGATTGTGCTGACGCAGATGACTTTAGCCCTTAAAAATACTGTAGGGAAAATTCAAATGAGAAGTTATTGGTTTTTGAACCCAATTGTTGAATTTACAAATATCCTTATATATCAAATACATACAGTCTTTTGTTAAAAAAAATATTAAAATAATCTCTTTATTTCTTGCATTAAGACTATTCTCTATGTTATTGTTTTACATAACAAATGTGCCCTATAACCGATTTCTCAAACATTCGGTTTATACCTCTTAATCCCATACCTGATGGTTTGGGATTTTTTTTGCCTCCTCGCAATAAAAAACCAAAGCTCAACAACTTTAAAATTTATAGTTAAAAGCCAACAAGTCTTGTTTGAATCTTTGTTCAACTATGTCTCTGGTTTCAAGATCATAGTGAGGTGTATAGTCTACTTTTTTTGATGCCTTTAAATGTGGCAAACTGACTTTTAAGTTAAACTTTTCGCTGAGTGCTTTGAAGTCTGTGCTCAAATTTTCAAATCGATAGACTTTGTCCACAATGATAGAACCGCTTTGGTCGCACAACCACTGGCATTGAGGCATGAACATTCTTGGGTTGTCATAATAATAAGGTACTTGTTCCCCATAACTTAAACGCACCCAATCAGAAAAAGACAGTGGGTTCTTCTTTAAGTTAGTTTGGTTGGTTTTCACCCGATAACGGTAATGAGAGAACACTTTATCAAAGGGGTTTCGAACAAAAGAAAAAGTAAATTTTTGTTGCCAAGTTTCTTCACCCACTTCATCAATTTTTTCTAAAGCTGTTAAGTGTTCAAAAGGTAGGTTCAGTGCTTTTTCAACACTGCTACCACCGGTCTTATTAATGTGGATAAAAATAAATTCAGGTTCTTGGTACCACAATGGCAAGGTATGCAACCTGCGTTTTAACCACCTGCGTTTTTTCTTGATTTGAGTTTTTAAGCGTTGTGCTGGGGTCATTTGCCAGTTTTTCTGATCAAGTCTGCATGAAAAACCGCATTGATAATCCAACGTTGTGTGCCATACCAAAAAGCGCGAAAATTTGGATTAAAGCCAAATTTGATCAACGTGCCTCGCCCCGTTTTTTGCGCCATAACCAACGGTGCATGCTTTAATTTTTCATGCCAGTAATCAGAAACATAACCAGCGGCTCTGACTTGTTCGGTGACACGCAATGGCATATGGTAAACAGGTAACTCTTTGTTTGATGAAGGTTTTAATACAGCATCACCTTTCATCAACACATGTTGAACATCCAAATTTGTTCCAAAAGCCAATGGATGTGTTAAATCAGCATCAGCAGAAACAATGGCTCCACCTAAGACTCGGTCAGCATGGTCTTTATCATATTGTGCATATGATTTTCTTTCTGTAGGTTCAGCCTTTTTGGCTTGCTCTTCTGTTTTTTCATTGTCTGATGCTTCAAGCTGAGACTCTACCCAGTTTGCTGCTTTTTGAATGGCAATTAAATGGCCACCTGCTTGCACCCATTGTTTGAGTTTTTCTGTTGTTTTCTCATTCAAGCCTTGTTTGTAATTACCACTGGGCATAATGATATGGGTGTAGTCATTGAAGTCAACTTGCGTTAAATGTGATAGTTGGACTTTACTGATCGGCATAAACACCTGGGTATCGAATAAATGCCATAGGCTGCCAGCTTGATAGGCATCTATCCCTTGACCAATTATCATCATCACTTTAGGTTGTTTTAACTGTTGGACCTTTGGTGATCCTAAATCCACTCCTTGATCAGCCAATGAAGTAAGCAAAGGATACCACTGCACTTCAAAAGCATCGGTGATGGTGCTGAGTACAGAAAATAATTCATCTTGATTGGTGTTGGCTTTAACAGGTAAAACAAAACTGCCAGCAGGTACTTGATGGCCATTGATATTGAGTGATTTACCAGAAATCCAAACAGGATCATTTCTTTGACTCAAAAATTGTAATGCAGCAGGTGCATTGCCCGTATTCCAATCAAACACATAGGCGATGGCAGATTTATTATACAAGTTGTTGGTTTTGTGTTCCTGCAACTGATCATTGGTGCTTACATTGGATGTGACTGCATGCCATTTGAGGCCCCAAGCCATGCCTAAATTCCATGCAGAGACATCATAAAAAGTATTGTCATTAAATGTGGTGTCGGTGCTAAAAAATGACTGGACTAAAGTGGTTTGTGCTTGATTTAAGCTGATGTAAAGTGCGTTGTCTTTTTTGTAGGTATGTCCTTTGATGGTTTTGTCTGCAGATAAATTGGCAAATTTAATTTGGTGTTGGCTTAAAAATTTCTGCAACCTATTGCCTTCATATGGATTGTTTGAAACATCAATTAAATAACCTTTTTGGGGCAATTTTTCAGCAGTTTGAATGGCCTGATTAAAAAAATCTTTTTTATAATCTATAAATGATTTTCGATTTTGGTGTCCACCGATCAAAGTTGAGCGGGCTGTTAAGAATTGATTTCTGATACCACTGGCCAAGGACCGCTCTCCGTTGCGTGTACCCATTACGCCACCGTTGGCGGTTGATTGTTCAAACAAAATACCTACACTGCCTTGTAAATCTGGGTATGTAGAACCTTTGCCGGGGTAAAAATCATCAAAGCTTTCTTCGTTGTAATAAGTTTGGCCAATTTGGTCTAAAGCGGCCGCATGGTAGTTGGCTAATTGGTTGGTTAATTGCAGGTTTTTAGCTGTGATCAGCGGGTTTTTGCGGCTGGGCACTCCGGGCTGGAAAAAGAATGAGCCAGCTGCTCCCATCTCGTGGTGGTCGGTTAATATATGGGGCTGCCATTCATGAAATTGTTGGATCCGCGCTTTAGACTCTGTTTGGGTTAATAACAACCAATCACGATTTAAATCAAACCAATAGTGGTTGGTTCTGCCTGTGGGCCATGGTTCATTATGCGACATGTCATTGTGGTCAGTGACCGTGGTCAAAGATCTGTTGTTATTGACGTAGGTTGTGAATCTGGCCAAACCATCGGGATTAATACTGGGGTCAATCAAAATCACTGTATCATTCAAAGCGCTTTTAATTTCGGTGTTGTTGGTTGCTAACAAATACCAAGCATATAAAACAGATGCATTTGAACCACTGGATTCATCTCCATGAACACTGAACCCATTCCAAATTTTCAATAAGTCAGGGTTGGTTTTTAGCTGGTCAATATTTTGAATGTTTTCAGCAGAACTGATGGCCAGTAAAACCAATCGTCTGCCTTCATTGGTTTGGCCATAATCAATTAATTTGGCTTCTGGGCGTGATGCAGCTATGACACTTAAATAACTGATAAGTTGATCATGCCTCAGGTGCCTGTCACCGAGCGTTTGTCCAAGCACCACATCGGGTGAAGGAATACTTGCATCAAACATTTCTTCTTGAGGCAAAAAGTAGGTTAATGGTTTGGTTGATACTTGTAAGGACAGCAGCAATAAGCAAAAAATAGCAGTGGATTTAGTCATGATGGTTTAATTTATTATGAGTCAGTCAATTGTTGTTTCATTGATTGTATGGCAGCAACACGTAATTGTCTAATTTGATTACCCAATTCAAGGCCTTCATAACCT